>NZ_JBGLYU010000015.1:0-117690 GCF_047304235.1 Variovorax sp. Varisp36 | reverse complement strand
GGCGCTGCCCCCCCCCCCGCGGCGCCCCCCCCCCCCCCCGCGGGCGGGGGGCGCCCCCCCGGGGCCCCCCCCCCCCCGGGGGGGGGGGGGGGCGGGGGCCCCCCCCCCCCCCGCGCTGCACCGGCAGCGGCCGGCCGGTGCCGGCCATGGCGTCGTGCACGCGCGGCAGGAACAGGCGCACGCAGAACAGCGAGCCCACGCCCGGCGTGCTCTGCACCTTCATCTCGCCGCCCATCAGGTCGGTCAGCATCTTGGCGATGGTGAGCCCCAGGCCCGCGCCCGGCGCGGCCGATGCGCCCGCTGCATTCCCGCGCGCAAACGGCTCGAAGATCCGCTCGATGTCCCCGGCCGGCATGCCCGGTCCGGTGTCCTCGATCTCCACCGACGCGAACTCGCGCGCATAGGCCAGCCGCAGCGTGACCTGTCCGGCCGCCGTGAACTTGATCGCGTTGCCCAGCAGGTTGATGAGGATCTGGCACACGCGCTTTTCATCCGCGCGCACCACCTCGGGCAACGCGCCTGCAGCATCGAAGTGGAACTGCAACCCCTTCTCCGCCGCCTGCAGCTCGAACATGTCGGCCAGTTCGCGCATCGTGTCGGCGAAGCGCATCGGCCGCGCATGCAGCGTGAGCTTGCCGGCCTCGATGTGCGCGATGGCGAGCGTGCCCTCGATGAGCGACAGCAGGTGCTCGCCGCCGCGCTTGATGACCGCTACCGCCTGCTGGCGGTGCGGCGGCACCGAATGGTCTTCGCCCATCAGCTGCGCATAGCCGAGGATGCTGTTGAGGGGCGTGCGCAGTTCGTGGCTGATGGCGCTGATGTAGCGGCTCTTGGCCTGGTTGGCCTGGTCGGCGGCCTGCTTGGCCTGCTCGGCCACGGCCCTCGCCTCTTCGGCGATCTGTTTTGCGGCCTGCAACGCGCGATCGGTCTCGCGGTGCAGTTCAATCTCGCGCACCAGCAGGTGGGTCTGCCGGTTCGATTCTTCCTGCGCCACCTTGCGGCTCTGGTGCGCCAGCACCAGCCACCACGCAACGATGCCCGCGATGACCAGCAGCGCCATGTACGCCTTGAGGAAGCCCGAGCGCAGCGACAGCTTCTGCACGCCTGCCAGCGCCGCAGCCACGTCGGCCTCGGAGGCCAGCTCCAGCGCGCCTTCGCCGAACGCGCGCAGCTCCTGCTGGTAGAGCACGCCGAACACCACGGCCAGCAGCGGCACGATGACCAGCATCAGCAGCAGGAAGTGGCCGAGCCCCGTGTCGAGATAGCGCCAGCTGCGCCGCGGCAGCAGCCAGCGCAGCACGCCGGACCACTGCGACGAGAGGCTCGCATGCGGCTTGCACAGGTCGCCGCAGCGCGCATCGAGCGTGCAGCACAGCGAGCAGATCGCGCCCTGGTAGGCGGGGCAATGCGCCATGTCCGGCCCCTCGTACTCGCGCTCGCAGATCACGCAGTGCTGCACCTTCAGGCGTTGGTAGCTGCCGGTCTCGACCTTGGCCCAGCGCACCGTGCGCGAACCTCCGGCGGGCGCGAAAGCCACCGCACCGTGGTGTTCATCGGAGCCGCGCGCCAGGTAGTACTTGCCCCCCGTCGCCCAGGCCAGCAGCGGCGATGCCACCAGCGCCGTGCCGAGCGCGATCAGCGCCGAGAAGGCCTGCGCCAGCGGACCGAACATGCCCAGGTGCGCGGTGATCGACAGCACCGAGGCCAGCGCCATCGCGCCCACGCCCACCGGGTTGATGTCCCACAGGTGCGCGCGCTTGAACTCGATGCCCGGCGGTGACAGCCCCAGCGGCTTGTTGATGACGAGATCGGCCACCACGGCCATCATCCAGGCGATGGCGATGTTGGCGAACAGACCGAGCACGTCGCCCAGCGCCTCGAACACGTTCATCTCCATCAGCATGAAGGCGATCAGCGCGTTGAACACCACCCACACCACGCGCCCCGGGTGGCTGTGCGCCACGCGCGAGAAAAAATTGCTCCAGGCCAGCGAACCGGCATAGGCGTTGGTGACGTTGATCTTGAGCTGCGAGATCACCACGAACAGCGCCGTGGCCGCCACCGCCCAGCCGTAGTGCGGAAACACGTACTCGTAGGCCGCGAGGTACATCTGGTTCGGATCGACCGCACGGTCGGCCGGCACCATGTGCGTGAGCGCCAGGTAGGCCAGCAGCGCCCCGCCCAGCATCTTGAGCACGCCCAGCACCACCCAGCCCGGCCCTCCGGCCAGCACCGCGCCCCACCAGCGGCGCGCCGTGGCCGCGGTGCGGGCGGGCATGAAGCGCAGGTAGTCGGCCTGCTCGCCCATCTGCGTGATCAGCGCGATGCCGACCGTGAGCGCAGCGCCAAACAGGTGCAAATTGAAGCCACTCGTGCCCGAGCGAACCCCGTTGTAGTGCACGATGCCCGCAAATGCACCAGGATCGCGCACCAGCACGTAGGCAAAAGGCACCACCAGCATCAGCAGCCACAGCGGCTGCGTCCACAGCTGCAGCCGGCTGATGGCCGACACGCCGTGCGTGACCAGCGGGATCACCACCAGCGCGCACACCAGGTAGCCCCACACAGGCGGGATGCCCAGTGCCAGTTCCAGCGCATAGGCCATCACCGCCGCCTCGAGCGCAAAGAAGATGAAAGTGAAGCTCGCGTAGATCAGCGAGGTGAGCGTGGAGCCGATGTAGCCGAAACCCGCGCCGCGCGTGAGCAAATCCATGTCGACGCCGTAGCGCGCCGCATACACGCTGATCGGCACGCCTGCCAGGAAGATGATGAGCCCGGTCGCCAGGATCGCCCAGAAGGCGTTGGCGAAGCCGTACTGCACCAGCAGCGTGGCGCCGACCGCCTCCAGGATCAGGAACGACGCCGCCCCGAAGGCCGTGTTCGCCACCCGCCATTCGGACCACTTGCGAAAGCGCTGCGGCGTGTAGCGCAACGCGTAGTCCTCCAGCGTCTCGCTGGCCACCCAGCTGTTGTAGTCGCGCCGCACCTTGACGATGCGCTGGGGGGCGTCGTCGGGGGTGATCGGTGTGTCAGTGGGGTTCACACCGTTTCGGTGCATCTTTCGTGCCTGCACTGTTGATCGTCCCCAGGCTGCGCGCACTTCGTGTCGTTTCGCCCCCCACCGCGGGCGGGCCGGCCGCTTCGGGCGGCCGTGCGCGGCGGCCCCGGCTGCCGCGCGGCACGACTGTTGCAAAGAAGCCGGCTTGCCCATAATGGCCGCCACTCTCTGCCACCCGATGCCGATCCCATGGAACTGACTCCGCGCGAAAAAGACAAGCTGCTGATCTTCACCGCGGCGCTGCTCGCCGAACGCCGCAAGGCCCGCGGCCTGAAGCTCAACTACCCCGAAGCCATCGCCCTGATTTCGGCCGCCGTGATGGAAGGCGCCCGCGACGGCAAGAGCGTCGCCGAGCTCATGAGCGACGGGCGCGGCGTGCTGACCCGCGCCGACGTGATGGACGGCATCGCCGAGATGATCCCGGACATCCAGGTCGAAGCCACCTTCCCGGACGGCACCAAGCTGGTGACCGTCCACCAGCCGATCGTCTGACACACCCAGAACAAGAAGGATTCTTTCCATGCGCAAGACCACTGCTTCCAGAAGCCTCGCACTGTGCGCCGCCCTCGTGCTGCCCCTCGCGGCCAGCGCCCACACCGGCGTCGACGGCGGCCTGCACCACGGCCTCACCACGGGCTTCCTGCATCCGCTGACCGGCGCCGACCACCTCGCCGCCATGGTCGCGGTCGGCCTCTGGAGCGCGCTGGCCGCGCGCCGCGCCTGGCCCGACCTGCTCTGGGCGCCGCTGGCCTTCGCCGGCATGCTGCTGGTGGGCGCGCTGATGGGCCTGGCCGGCGTGCAGCTGCCGGCGGTCGAGCCGATGATCGCGGCCTCGCTGCTGGTGCTCGGCCTGCTGGTGGCCACGCGCGTTCACCTGCCGGCCGTGGTCGCCATGGCGGTCGTCGGCGTGTTCGCCCTTTTCCATGGCGTGTCCCACGGCCACGAACTGGCGAGCGAAGAAGGCGCGGCCCTCACGCTGGCCGGCATGGTCGGCGCGACCGTGCTGCTGCACCTCGCGGGCATCGCGGTGGGCTGGGCGCTGCGCCATGCCAACGCGTGGCTGCCGCGCGTGACCGGTGCCGCGGTGGTGGTGCTCGGTGCGTCGCTGCTGGCACAGGCCGTCTGAACATGATCCCCGGCGAACTCCTCACCGACGACGGCGAGCACACGCTCAACCCCGGCCGCCGCACCCTCACGCTGGTGGTGCGCAACACCGCCGACCGGCCGATCCAGGTCGGCTCGCACTACCACTTCGCCGAGACCAACGGCGCGCTCGGCTTCGACCGCGAGGCCGCGCGCGGCATGCGGCTGAACATCGCATCGGGCGCCGCGGTGCGCTTCGAACCGGGCCAGCAGCGCACGGTCGAACTGGTCGATTTTTCGGGCGATCGCATCGTCTACGGCTTTCGCGGCCTGGTTCAAGGGAAGCTTTAAACATGGCCACCATCGGGCGGCGTGCCTACGCAGAAATCTTCGGCCCCACCGTGGGCGACCGGGTCCGTCTTGCTGACACCGACCTGCTGATCGAAGTCGAGGCCGACTACACCTTGCGCGCCGGCGGCTACGGCGAAGAGGTGAAGTTCGGCGGCGGCAAGACCATTCGCGACGGCATGGCGCAATCGCAGCGCACGCGTTTGCAGGGTGCTGTCGACACGGTACTGACCAACGCGCTCATCCTCGACCACTGGGGCGTCGTCAAGGCCGACATCGGCCTGAAGGACGGCCGCATCGCCGCCATCGGCAAGGCCGGCAACCCCGACGTGCAGCCGGGCGTCGATATCGTCATCGGCCCCGGCACCGAGATCATCAGCTGCGAGGGCAACATCGTCACCGCCGGCGGCATCGACAGCCACATCCACTTCATCTGCCCGCAGCAGATCGAGGAGGCGCTGACCTCAGGCGTGACCACCATGCTCGGCGGCGGCACCGGCCCCGCCACCGGCACCTTCGCGACCACCGCCACGCCCGGCCCCTGGCACATCGAGCGCATGCTGCAGGCGGCCGATGCGTTCCCGATGAACCTGGGCTTCCTCGGCAAGGGCAATGCGAGCCTGCCGCACGCGCTGCACGAGCAGATCGAAGCCGGCGTCATCGGCCTGAAGCTGCATGAAGACTGGGGCACCACGCCCGCGGCCATCAGCAACTGCCTCGACGTGGCCGACGCCACCGACACGCAGGTGGCCATCCACAGCGACACGCTCAACGAATCGGGCTTTGTCGAGAACACTATCGCGGCCGTTGGCGGGCGCGCCATCTGCGCCTTCCACACCGAAGGCGCGGGCGGCGGCCATGCGCCCGACATCCTGCGCGTGGTGGGCGAGGCCAACTTCCTGCCCTCGTCCACCAACCCCACGATGCCCTACACCGTGAACACACTCGACGAGCACGTCGACATGCTCATGGTGTGCCACCACCTCGACGCCGGCATCGCCGAAGACCTGGCCTTTGCCGAATCGCGCATCCGCAAGGAAACGATTGCCGCCGAAGACGTGCTGCACGACCTCGGCGCGATCAGCATGTTCAGCTCCGACAGCCAGGCCATGGGGCGTGTGGGCGAAGTCATCATCCGCACCTGGCAGACCGCGCACAAGATGAAGCTGCAGCGCGGCACGCTGCCGGAGGACAACGAGCGCAACGACAACTTCCGCGCCAGGCGCTACGTCGCCAAGTACACGATCAACCCGGCCATCGCGCACGGCATCGCGCACGAGGTCGGCTCGCTCGAAGTCGGCAAGTGGGCCGACATCGTGATCTGGAAGCCGGCCTTCTTCGGCGTGAAGCCCTTCACCATCCTGAAGGGCGGCACCATCGCGATGGCTGCGATGGGCGACCCGAACGCGTCGATACCCACGCCACAGCCGGTGCACTACCGGCCGATGTTCGGCGCGTACGGCGGTTCCCTCGCGAAAAGCTCGCTGACCTTCGTCTCGCAGGCCGGTCTGGCCTCGGGCATCAAGGAACGCTACGGCCTGAGCAAGAACCTCAGCGCGGTGAAGAACATCCGCAACGTGCGCAAGAAGGATCTGATCCACAACGGCTACACGCCGAGGATGGAGATCGATGCGCAGACCTACGCGGTGCGCGCCGACGGGCACCTGCTGACCTGCGAGCCGGCGAAGCTGCTGCCGATGGCGCAGCGGTATTTCCTGTTTTGAATGTCAGGGGCTGCGCGGTGCGAGGTGCTCGCGAATCCATTGGGCAAAGGAGGCTTCGTCGATCTCCCCCGCCGCGAGGCCGAGCGTCTTCAGTACGCAGTCCTCGTCGGACGCGAGGAGCTCGAATCCGTTGAGATCGAGGAAAGTTTCCATCGCAACGAATGCGGTTCTCTTGTTGCCGTCCACGAACGGGTGGTTGCGGGCGATGCCGAATGCGTAGCTCGCGGCCAGCGTGGCCGCATCGGGAGATTCGTACATCGCGCGGTTCTGCGGTCGGCCCATGGCGGATGCAAGCATTCCCTCGTCACGCACACCGGCGGGACCACCATGCTCGGCGAGCTGTTCTTCATGGACCAACTGGATCACACTCAGGTTCAGCCAGACCCAGTGTTGGTTGGCGGCGCTCACTTGGCAAGCTCGCGCAGAACATTGCGCCGCTTCTTCATGACGCGGCGCGCCGCCTCCATCTGCCGCTCGAACTCGTCGTCGTACGGCGTGATCGTGACCCCGCCGTTGGCGGCCTGCGTGAGGTAGACGGTGTCGCCCTTGCCCACGTTCATGCTCGCCAGCACTTCCTTGGGCAGGATGATGCCGACAGAGTTACCGATCTGAGTCAGTTTGAGGGCGGACATTGAACGCTCCGTTGAACAGAAGTTATAACGAACGTTATATTAGCCCGCCTCATTTGGAGCCGCAAGCCACCATGCTCACCGCCAACAAACTCATGCCCCAGGGCCGCGGCCTTGCGCCCGTTCTGCTCAAGCGCGCCGCCACCATCGAGCTCGACTGGGACATTCGCCAGAAAAGCCGCTTCGACGCCACCGACTCGCAGGGCCGCCAGATCGGCGTGTTCCTGCCGCGCGGCACCGCCGTGCGGGGCGGCGATGTGCTGGTGGCCGAAGACGGCTCGCTGGTCCGCGTCATCGCCGCGCCGCAGCCCGTGCTGCGCATCACGCATTGCACGGCCCACGGCACGCCTTTCGACCTGACGCGCGCGGCCTATCACCTGGGCAACCGGCATGTGCCGATCGAGCTCAGGCCCGACCATCTCAAGATCGAGCCCGACCATGTGCTGGCCGACATGCTGCGTTCGATGCACCTGATCGTCGTGGCGGTGGAAGAAGCCTTCGAACCCGAGAACGGCGCCTATGGTTCGCATGAGCATTCGCACAGCGGGGGTCACAGCCACGGCCATGGGCACTCGCATGGCGGCAGCAAAGGCCCGAAGCCGCTCGTGCTCGCGCCGGAACTGCTCGACGAGCATGGCCATGCGTGATCCGGGGCGCGCTCACGCCGACGGGGGACATTCGCGGAGGGGAGTGCCCGGTGGCCTGTGCACGCGCCCCGAACAAAGTCGCGCAGTGAAGAACTGACATGCCCAACCCAGTCAGCGCCAACAGCTTGCTGCAGCTCATCTGGCTCGCCTCGCCGGCCTTGCCCGTGGGCGGCTTCTCGTATTCCGAAGGCATCGAGGCGGCAGTGGAATGGGCCGGCGTCGACTCGGAGGCCAAGGCCGCCGAATGGCTCGCCGACCAATTGCACCTGAGCTTCGCGCGCGGCGATCTCGCGGCCTTCGCGCAGGCCATCGCGGCCTGGCGCGCCAACGACATGCCGCGCATCCGCGAACTCAATCAGTGGGTGATGAGCACCCGCGAATCGGCCGAATTTTTCCTGCAGACCGAACAGATGGGCCGCTCCTTCGTCGAGTGGCTCAAGCTGCACCACGCCGACACGGCCGAAGTATTCACCGACCTGCCCGCGAGCTACCCCATCGCCTTCGCCTTCGCGGTCGGCCGCACCGGCGCCACGGTGCACGACGGCTGCCTGGCCTTCGCCTTCGGCTGGGCCGAGAACATGGTCGCTGCCGCCGTCAAGGCCGTGCCGCTCGGCCAGAGCGCGGGCCAGCGCATCCTCGGGCGGCTGGCGCAGGAAATCCCGGATGCCGTGGCCCGCGCCATGGCCCTCGGCGACGACCAGCGCCAGGCCTTCGCGCCCCTGCTGGCGGTGTTGTCGGCCCGTCATGAAACACAATATTCCCGCCTCTTCCGAAGCTGAACCGGACACACCCTCCATGACCTCCGCCCTGCACCACATCCCCCATCGCACCAAGAGACTGCCCCCGCTGCGCGTAGGCATCGGCGGCCCGGTCGGCTCGGGCAAGACCACGCTGCTCGAGATGCTCTGCAAGGCGATGCGCGACAAGTACGACCTGATCGCCATCACCAACGACATCTACACCAAGGAAGACCAGCGCCTGCTGACGGTGTCTGGCGCGCTGCCGGCTGAACGCATCATGGGCGTCGAGACGGGCGGATGCCCGCACACCGCCATCCGCGAGGACGCGTCGATCAACCTCGAAGCCATCGACCGCATGCTCGAGGACTTCCCGGACGCCGACATCGTGTTCGTCGAATCCGGCGGCGACAACCTCGCGGCCACCTTCAGCCCCGAGCTGTCGGACCTCACGATCTACGTGATCGACGTGGCGGCCGGCGAAAAGATTCCGCGCAAGGGCGGCCCCGGCATCACCAAGAGCGACCTGTTCGTCATCAACAAGACCGACCTCGCCCCCTACGTGGGCGCGAACCTCGACGTGATGGAGCAGGACACGCAGCGCATGCGCCGCCAGCGGCCCTACGTGATGACGAACCTCAAGACGCTCACCGGCGTGGCCGAGGTGGTCGCGTTCATCGAGGAACGGGGCATGCTGGCCGCCGCCTGAAGCAGCTCGGCTGCAGCCGCTTCAGGGTAGCCCGAGGTAGACGCGCAGATCGTCCCTGCGCGTGCCGGCAGACGCCACGGCCGTGCGCAGGCGAGCCTCGGTCACGCCGAACCATTTTGTCCAGTAGTCGACCTCTTTCAGGTCGGTGACATCAATCTGCTCATCGTCCTGCGGAATGCGGACCTCGCTGGCCTCGGGCATCGTCGTCTCCATGAAGAATTTGGAGACGGCAGTCTCTCCGCCTGCCGGGCGCCGCCGGCCGGACGGATTCGAATCGGCTTGCAGGACAACTTCCCATGGCGCGGCGGCGCTCAGAGTTCGCTGCCGTCGCGCAGCTGCCGCGCCTTGTAGACCAGCCGCACGCTCGCGCGGCGCGGATCGCCGGCCTGCTGCTGCACGTAGACGTCGGTGTCGTTGCTCACCCATGCGGCGTACACGCTGCCCGGGTCGTGCGATGCGAGTTCATTGCCGAACGCCCCTCGGCCCCATCGCACGAGCGCCGCGAAGGCCGCCGCGCCGTTGTCGGGCGTGGCCTGCGCCGTCGCCACGTATTCGACGCGGCGCAACTCCGAGGCGGCGAAGAAGAAGGTCGGCTCGAACAGCAGCCCCGCCATCTCGACCGGGGCCGCGCGCCAGCTGCCGGCCAGTCCGCCGCTCAGCCGCTGCGGGCGCTGCACACGCTCGGCCGCGGGCAGCACGGCCCGCAGTTCCTCGGCCGACATGCCAAGGTGCACGCCCGCCGGCAAGGCCTGCGCATGCAGTGCACCGGCGGCGAGAAGGGCCGCGCTCGCGGCGAGCGCACGGAGAAAAGAGGTCAGAGAAGCAATGGATCGCACGTTCGGCATCGGGAAAGAAAGGCGGCGGCACCGTGGGACCGCGAGTATGGCGCGGAGTTCCAGGAGGCCCGTTCCGGCCGGCGTCGATCAGTCAGCCGATCAATCCCTGAACGCGCTCGCCAGCCAGCAGCGGCAGGCGCAGCGTCAGCCCCAGCACGCCTCCTGCATGCGGCGCCGAGTAGATGCGTCCGCCATGGTGGCTGGCGATGCGCTCGCAGGTCCGGGCGCTGGCACCGACTGCCGCCGTGTGGTGCCGCGCGCTGAGCGCCTTTCGCGCTCCTCCTCTTCTTACTGGTAGGCCGCCAGCTCCTGCTTCGCAATGGCGTTGCGGTGCACCTCGTCGGGGCCGTCGGCCACGCGCAGGTGGCGCTCGTACGCGTAGAAGTGGGTGAGCAGCGTATCCTGGCTCAGCCCCATCGCGCCGAAGGCCTGCATCGCCCAGTCGATCACCTTCACGCAGTTGTTGGGCGTGAGCACCTTGATCATCGCGATCTCCTTGGCGGCGACCTTGTTGCCCACGGTGTCCATGCGGTAAGCCGCGTTGAGCACCATCCAGCGCGACTGCTCGATGAGCATGCGCGACTCGGCAATGCGCTCGCGCCACACGCCCTGCTCCGACAGCGGCTTGTGGAAGGCGGTGCGCGACACCAGGCGCCGGCACATCATCTCGAGCGCGGACTCGGCCATGCCGATGGCGCGCATGCAATGGTGGATGCGCCCGGGGCCGAGGCGGCCCTGCGCGATCTCGAAGCCGCGGCCTTCGCCGAGCAGGATGTTCTCGACCGGCACGCGCACGTTCTCGAACACGATCTCGGGGTGGCCGAACGGCGGGTCGTACATGCCGAGCAGCTGCATGTCGCGCACGATGGTGATGCCCGGCGTATTCTTCGGCACGAGGATCATCGACTGCTGCCTGTGGCGGTCGGCGTTGTCGGGGTCGGTCTTGCCCATCAGAATGAAGATCTCGCAGCGCTCGTTCATCGCGCCGGTGATGTACCACTTGCGTCCGTTGATGACGTACTCGTTGCCTTCGCGCCGGATGCTGCAGCGGATGTTGGTGGCGTCGCTCGATGCGACTTCAGGCTCGGTCATCGCGAACGACGAGCGGATCTCGCCCGCGAGCAGCGGCGTGAGCCAGCGCTCCTGCTGCGCCTTGGTGCCATAGCGGGCCAGCACTTCCATGTTGCCGGTGTCGGGCGCGGAACAGTTGAAGATTTCCGCGCACCAGTAGCGCCGTCCCATGATCTCGCACAGCGGGGCGTACTCGACGTTGGTGAGGCCGGGGCCGTGCTCGGCCTCGGGCAGGAACAGGTTCCACAGGCCGCGCTCGCGCGCCTTGGCCTTGAGGCCGGCCATCATCGGCAGCTCGGCGTATGCCCGCCCGGCGCGGGCGTTGGCGGCCAGCTCTTCCTCGCGGCGTTTCTCGTTCGGGTAGACGAACTCGTCCATGAACTTGAGCAGCTCGTCGCGCAGCGCGATCGCCCGGGGGGTGAATTCGAAATGCATGGTGCGTCCTTCAACAGTCGATGTGCATTGAAGGTACGCGGCGCATGGTGTTTCGCACGGTCGTTCATGCGACAGCCGAGGGCCTGTGCTGTCGCCTTCGCAGCAGCCGCCGGCGCGACAATGTGCGCATGACCGCCAGCACCTCCGACGCCACGCCACGCCCCGCTTCGCCGCGCCCCGTGCGCACGGCCGCCACCCTCATCGTCCTGCGCGACGGCAGCCACGGGCTCGAGGTGCTGATGCTGCGGCGGGCCGAGAAGGCCGACGACCAGAACAGCGGTGCCAGCGTGTTTCCGGGCGGCGTGATCGACGCGCACGACCGCAGCCTGCACGGGCACTGCGGCGGCCTGGACGACAGCGCGGCGAGCGAACGCCTCGCGGTGCCGCAGGGCGGCCTCGACTACTACGCGGCCGCGATCCGCGAATGCTTCGAGGAAGCCGGCGTGCTGTTCGCGACCGACGGCACGGGCCGGCTGGTGGCGCTCGACAAGCTGCCGCCCGCGCAACTCGCCGCCATGCGCGACGAGGCGGAGCAAGGCACCGACGCGCTGATTTCGCTGTGCGACCGGCACGGCTGGCAGCTCGCGGCCGACCGGCTCGCCTACTTCACCCACTGGCTCACGCCGCCGGGCATGCCGCGCCGCTTCGACACCCGCTTCTTTCTCGCGCCGATGCCCGAGGCGCAGAGCGTGCGGCCCGACGGGCGCGAAACGGTCGAGCACATGTGGCTGCGGCCGGCCGAGGCCGTGGCGCCCGCGCGCGGGCTCAAGCTGATGAACGTGACGCGCCGCATCCTCGAACAGCTCGCGCATTTCGCAAGCACGGCCGAACTCATGACCCATGCGCGCGGCCTGACGCACATCCCGCGCGTCATGCCGCGGCTGGCGGACGGTCCCGCGGGCCGGCGGCCAGTGAACATGGAAGAGCCGGCGTACGAGGAAGTCGGGCACGTCGATCCGGACGGCAAGGGCGGCGGCCGCTATGCGCACGAGGCCGGACTGGTGATGCGGCTGTCGGCGCGGGTCTTGCGGGTCACGGGCGAGGCCGATGCATCGGGCGCGCTGGCGCACAGCTATTTCGTGGGCGTCGCGGGCGGCGATTGCGCACTGGTCGACGCGCTGCCCGCGAGCCCCGGGCATCTCGCGGCCCTCGTCGCGGCGGCACCTGGCCGGGTGAGATGGCTCCTGTCGACGCAGGCAACGACCGAAGAAGAGAAGCAGGCCTTGCGCGAGGCCTGGCCCGATGCATCTATCGCATCGCCCGCACCGGGCGAGCAGATCGATCTCGGCGATGCCACGTTGCGCGTGCTGCCCGGCACCGGCGGCGCGCCGACCTGCCAGTTCCTGCAGGTCGAAGACCGGATGCTGCTCGCGGGCCTCGACGCCGGCCCCGCGGCCGACGACGGCCAGGCCAGGTGGATCGCGCTGCGCCACGGCTTCCTGCGCAGCCGGCCCACCCCCTAGCGGCGGAGTGCCACATGGCGGTGGCATGCATCGTGCAAGATCGACCCCATGCTTCCCCTGTCTCCCGACGCGCTGCGCCAGCGGCTGCGGTCCTTCGCTTCCCGCGCGCAGCCCGTGCGCATTCTTCTCACCCTCGGCAGCCTCATGGCGGGCTGCGCCTGGACTGGCCATCCCGATGCGGTGATCCCGCTGTTCCTCGGCGCCATCGCCAGCGCGCTTGCCGAGACCGATGACAGCTGGCGCGGCCGGCTGCGCGCGCAGGTGGTCACGCTGGGCTGCTTCGCCGCCATCGCGTTCGCGGTCGAGGCGGCGTTCGGCCTGCCGCTGCTGTTCATCGCCGGGCTGGCGCTCGCGGCCTTCTGCCTCACGATGCTCGGTGCGGTGGGAGCGCGCTACAAGGCGATCGCGTACGCGACGCTGATCCTCGCGATGTACGCCACGCTCGGCATCGAGAACCTGGGCGCGCACGGCGTGGTGCAGCGCGGGCGCGAGCCTTTGCTGCTGCTGGCCGGCGCGGCCTGGTACGGCGTGTTCTCGGTGCTGTGGTGCGCGGCCTTTCCGGCGCAGCCGGTGCAGGCGCGGCTGGTGACGCTGTTCACGGTGCTGGGCAGCTTCGTGCGCTTCAAGGCCTCGCTGTTCGAGCCGCTGCGCGGCATCGACATCGAGCGCAAGCGGCTCGCGCTCGCGCAGCTCAATGCCGAGGTGGTGGCGGAGCTCAACGCCGCGAAGGAAAGCATCTTCCTGCGCATCGGCGCGCGCGCGCCGACCGGCCGGCTCTCGCGCTACCGCGGGCTCTACCTGATCGCGCAGGACGTGCACGAGCGCGCCAGCTCCTCGCACGACGACTACAACGCGCTGGCCGATGCCTTCTTCCACAGCGACCTGCTCTACCGCTGCCAGCGCGTGCTGGGCCTGCAGGGGCTGGCCTGCCAGCGGCTGGCCGATTCGATCGCGCGGCGCGAACCCTTCGAGGTCGCTCCGGAGACCGTGCAGGCGCTGGCCGACCTGCGCAGCGCCATCGAGCACGAGCGTGCGCGGGCCGACACGCCCGCGGGGCTGGCGCTGCTGGCATCGGTCGAGGCACTGGCGCGCAACCTCGCGCTGCTCGACGGCCAGCTCGCGGGTGCCAGCCAGCCGTCGGCGCGCGCGGGCCGTACCGAGATGGGCCTGTTCGACCGCTCGCCGCGCTCGTGGCGCGATGCGGTCGAGCGCGTGCGGCGGCAGCTCACGACGCGCTCTCCGCTCTTTCGCCACGCGCTGCGGCTGTCGATCGCGCTGGTTGCGGGCTACGGGGTGATGCGCGCCATCCACCCGGCGCAGGGATACTGGATCCTGCTGACCACGCTGTTCGTCTGCCAGCAGACCTACGGCGACACCATTTCGCGCATGGGGCAGCGCATCGCCGGCACCGCGCTCGGCGTGGTGGCCGGATGGGCGCTGCTGCAGCTGTTTCCGCAGCCGCTGGTGCAGTCGGTGATCGCGGTGGCTGCCGGCGTGCTGTTCTTCGCGACCCGCGCCACGCGCTATCTGCTGGCCACAGCATCGATGACGCTGCTGGTGCTGATGTGCTTCAACCAGGTCGGCGACAGCGGCGTGCTGCTGGTGCCGCGGCTGGTCGACACCGCCATCGGCAGCGCGATCGCCGGGCTGGCCGTGCTGCTGGTGCTGCCGCACTGGCAGGCGCGGCGCATCAATGAACTGGCCGCAGCCGCGATGCGCGGCCATGCCGGCTACCTGCGGCAGATCGTCGGCCAGTACCGCACCGGCGCGCGCGACCACCTCGACTACCGGCTGGCGCGGCGCAACGACCACAACGCGGACGCGGCGCTGTCCACGGCGGTGTCGGACATGTTCCGCGAGCCGGGCTATGTGCGGCCGCGCGCGGGGGTGGCGCTGCGCTTCCTGATCCGCTCGCACACGCTGCTGAGCTACCTCTCGGCCCTGGGCGCCCACCGCGCGGCGCTGCCCGACTCGGCGCAGATGGCACTGCTGCAAACGGCGGCGGAAGGAGCGATCGCGGCGCTCGAAGGGCTGGCGGCCGGGCTGGAGAAGGGCCTGATCGAGGCGCCGGGCGATGCCGCCGCGGAGCCTGCCGCGCGGGCCGCACTGGCGCAGGCCGTCGCCACCAGCAACGACCCGCAGGCGCGAACCCTTCACACCGAACTCGGCCTGATCTGGCTGCAGATCGACGCCCTGCGCACCCACGCGCGCGAATGGCTGCAGTCCGAAGGCAGCGAAACCACGGCCGCGCCGGCCTGACGAACATCCATGCGATCCGGTCGGTTGAAACCCCCGTGGCGAGCGCCGCAAACCGCGGCAGGTAAAATTGCCCCTACATGTCCCGCTGGTTTGCCGCTGCTGTCCTCTCCATCATGTTGTCCTGTTACGGCTTTGCCGTGCTTGCGCACAGCATGATCGGTGCCGGCCATTCGCACGGCGAGCCGCAGGCCGCCACGCTGGTCGTGGCGCTCTCCGACGCTCCGGCAGGGGCTGCCGATGAGGCCTCGGACGATGCCCTTTCCCTCGACGAGGCCGGTTCCGAACACGCCGAACTGGTCAACGCGCGCAACGACGCTCCCGCGCTGCTGCGCTTCACGGAACAGCCGCCGAAGCTCGGCCTGACCACCACCGTCTCGCCGTTCCTCGCGCGACCCAAGCGGCCACCCCGGGCCGCTGCCTTCGTCGCCTAGGCCCCCAAAGCCTGCGCGACCGGGAGCCGCCATGGCTCCCGCCCTTGCGATCCGGGCCCGCCCCATGCGGTACCCGCATCGCGGCAACGACACCTCTCATTTTCAGGCCCTGCGCCGCCACTGCACGCGCCATTGCGCGCAGCCGGCACAGGTCCGGCTTCAAGGAATCCACACAATGAACAACAGCCCTATCGCCCATCACGACAGCATCGATCTGCCCCTCGCATCGCCGCAGGAGCGCAACCGCGTCCTGCGCAACGCCTACTGGCTGCTCGCGCTGTCGATGGTGCCCACCGTGCTCGGCGCCTGGATCGGCGTTGCCACCGGCTTGTCGCGCGCCATGTCGCCGGGCATCGGCCTGATGGTGTTCCTCGGCGGCGCCTTCGGCTTCATGTACGCCATCGAGAAGACCAAGGAATCGGCCGCCGGCGTGCCGGTGCTGCTGGCCTTCACATTCTTCATGGGACTGATGCTGTCGCGCCTCGTCGGCTCGGTGCTCGGCCTGGCCAACGGCGCGAGCCTGGTGATGACGGCGTTCGCCGGCACCGGCGCGATCTTCTTCGGCATGGCCACGCTGTCGTCGGTCATCAAGCGCGACCTGTCTTCCATGGGCAAGTGGCTCTTCATCGGCGCGATCGGGCTGCTGGTGGCGGGCATCGCCAACTTCTTCATCCAGTCGAGCGCGCTGATGATGACGCTGTCGGTCCTGGCCATCGGCATCTTCTCGGCTTTCATCCTGCACGACCTCAAGCGCGTGAAGGACGGCCTGGAAACCAACTACATCTCCGCCACGCTGGGTGTGTATCTCAGCATCTACAACGTCTTCCAGTCGCTGCTGGCCCTGCTGGGCATCGCCGGCGGCCGCGACGAGTAATCCCCCGAAAAGGAGAACTGACATGCGCCTCACCACCAAGGGCCGCTTCGCGGTCACCGCGATGATCGACATCGCTCTGCACGGCCGTTCGGGCCCCGTCACGCTGGCCTCGATCAGCCTGCGCCAGCGCGTGTCGCTGTCCTACCTGGAGCTGCTGTTCGGCAAGCTGCGCCGCGCCGGCCTCGTCGAATCGACCCGCGGCCCGGGCGGCGGGTACTCTCTGAGCCGCAAGGCGGCGGAGATTTCCGTGGCCGACATCGTCCTCTCGATCGAGGAACACGATGCGGAATCCTCCCGCCGGCGCAATGCCGACGCGCCGGGCGAGGCCGGCCGCTGCGAAATCGACGAGCTCTGGGCCACCGTGAACCTGCGGGCGGTCGAGTTCCTCAGGTCGATCTCGCTGCAAAGCCTGGTCGACGAGCAGAAGGCCAAGGGCGTGCAGGCCGCGGCACGCAGCGACAGCCGGCGCACGCCGTCCGGCCAGCCGTCCACGCGCAAGCCTTTTGTCGTCGACGCGCCGAACTCGGTGTTCGCACTGGGACGGCGCCAGCAAGGCGCCAGCTGACGGCGTCGCGGCGGCTTCCCGGTTCAGCGCTCTTCGGCAGCTGGCAAGCGCCGCGGCAGGCCCGGCAGGGTCCATCCGAAGGTCATGCCCGCCGCCGCGATCAAAATGGCCGCTGCGCCCACCAGCTGCAGCGCGCCCAGCCGCTGGCCGAAGGCGACGTAGTCGACGCCAATGGCCACCAGCGGATAGATGAACGACAGCGCGCCCGCCACCGGCGTCGAGAGCTTCTGCAGTGCGCCGTACAGCAGCACGAACACCAACCCCGTGTAGACCACGCCCATCGTCAGGTGCACGCCCCAGGTGGCGGCGTCGGCGGGCAGCGTCTTCAGGTGCGCGAAGGGCGCGAGCAGCACGATGCCCACGCAGACCTGGATCAGTGCGATGAGGTGCGGCGCGATGCCGTCGAGCTTCTTCGCGACGATGGCGGCCACCGCGTAGCAGAAGGCCGCGCCCAGCGCCATGAGCACGCCGATCAAGTAAGAGGAACCGTCGGCACCACCGCCGGACTTGGCCTGCGCCACCAGCACCACGCCGGCGAACGCGATGCACAGCCAGATGGCCTTCATCGCGGTCAGCCGCTCCGACAGCAGCAGCGCGCCGAGCGCGACCAGCATGAAGGGCTGCGTGTTGTAGACCGCCGTGGCGATCGAGATCGACGCATGCGAGAAGGCCGCGAAGATCAGCACCCAGTTGACGACCAGCGCCACGCCGCCGAGTGCGGCCAGAGCAAAGCTGCGCACCGTCAGGCCGCGCCGCAGCAGGCCCAGCGCGAGGCACACGACCAGCAGCGTCGCCGCGCCGAACACGCAGCGCCAGAACAGCAGGTCGGGCAATGGCTGGCCCGAGCGCACGACGAACCATCCGATGGTTCCGGAAATCACCATGGCCACGCTCATCTCCAGCGCGCCGCGCAACTGCGTCTGCATGTCTCGGTTCCGAACGGTAGAAAGAAGGAGCAAGCGTGCCACGTCCCGCGCGGATTGGATATGCTTTTAACAAGGAAACAGTTGCCAGCCGCCTTTGAAAAAAAACCGTCAACGCCCATTCGTCACCGGAGATCGGAAATGCTCGACGCAACAGACGGGCACGGCACCCGCATTCCATAAAACCAAGGAGACGCTCATGATCACTTCCCGTCGCGGCCTGCTGGCCGGTTCTGCTGCCATGGCCACGGGCGCCATCGCAGGTTGCGCGCTGCCCGCCGGGGCCGGCCGCGCGGCGGCAACGCCGTTCGACATCGCCGCATCGACCATCCCGATCGTCGGCAGCGAGCAGGTCTTTCCGGTGCGCCGCATCTACTGCATCGGCCGCAACTACGAGGCGCATGCGCGCGAGATGGGTTCGGACCCGAGCCGCGAGCCACCCTTCTTCTTCCAGAAACCGGCCGACGCGATCCAGGTCGTGACGCCGGGCGTGGTGGCCGACCACCCCTACCCCACGCTCACGAAGAACTACCACTACGAAGTGGAGCTGGTGGTGGCGCTGGGCAAGGGCGGGCGCAACATCCCGGCGAGCTCGGCGCTGGACCACGTGTACGGCTATTCGCTCGGCCTCGACATGACGCGCCGCGACCTGCAGCGCGAGATGGGCGACCAGAAGAAGCCCTGGGAAATCGGCAAGAGCTTCGACCACTCGGAGCCCGTCGGCCCGATCCACCCGGTGACGAAGGTCGGGCACTTCACCGATGGCGCGATCTGGCTCAAGGTGAACGGGCAGACGAAGCAGAACGCCACGCTCAGGCACATGATCTGGTCGGTGGCCGAGCAGATCAGCCGGCTGTCGCAAGCCTTCGAGCTCAAGCCGGGCGACATCATCTACTCGGGCACGCCGGAGAACGTCGGGCCGGTGGTGCGCGGCGACCTGATCGAGATCCACATCGACCGACTGCCGGAGCTGTCGGTGCGGATCGTCTGAGGGCTGCGGGAGAGGTGCCGGCGCGGGAGCCGCGGGACCATTTTTCCTGCCGGATCGATGCGGATCATCGGGGTTCCCGCATCTCCCGAGCCGCCATGTCCCAGCCTCCGCAAGCCACCTGAGCGGCGACTGGCCGCATGGACCGCGCCGCGCTTCGGCAGCTATCGACCGCTCACCGCGCCGCGTTCCTGTCCGAGACGGCGACCCCGGGCGCTGGTATGCGGTGGGGCGGCTGAGCTACAGCCTGCACGACCGCGCGATGTCGGACAGCCTGATCGGCGCTGAGTACAACGCCTGCTGCTGGGTCGGGCGCGTCGTGCTCGAGCGCTCGGTATCGGGCCGCACGACGCCGGACACGCGGCTGATGTTCCAGATCCAGTTCAACGGCTTCGGCAACGTCGGCTCGAACCCGACGAGCACGCTGCTGCAGAACATACAGGGCTACCAGCCGCGGAATCCGCAGACGCAGCAACCCAGCCGTTTCACCAACTGCGACTGAGTGCTCTTGTGCTCTTGTTCAGGACGCGTGCACAGGCCACCGGGTACTCCCCTTCGCGAATGTCCCCATCGGCGTGAGCGCTCCCTGAACCCTCACAGCTTAGATCAAGGCAGAAGTTCGAATTTCAGGTCAGCCAGCGGCGTGACCTTCTCCTCGCGCACCATCTTGTATTCGGTGTTCGGTCCCAGCCACTTGGCCCAGATCCGGTCGAGTTCGCCCGACTTCTCCAGCGCATAGAGCGCGCCGTTCACCTTGGCCAGCAGCGCGGGCTCGTCCTTCTTCATGCCGATGCCGATGGGCTGCAGCACCATCGGGTCCTTGATCATCTTCAGCGCTACGCCTTCGGTCTTCGACTGGTTGACCAGCTTGGTGATGGTCATGGTGTTGGCGACCATGCCGACCGACTTGTTCTGCTGTACCGCCATGAAGGCCGAGCCCGTGTCCTGGAACGTGACCGGTTCCGAGCCGTTCATCTTGATCGACAGCTCGGAGGTGGAGCCCTTGGTCGAGCTCAGGCGCTTGCCCTTGAAGTCGGCCTTGGCCGTGCCGGGATCGGAGGCCTTGACGGCCAGCATTTCCTTGGCCACGTAGTACGGGTCGCTGAACTGGATCTGCTCGCCGCGGCTCTTGGTGTAGGCCAGGTTGGCGATGGTCACGTCGACGCGGCCGAGCTTCACTTCAGGGACACGCGCCTCCACCGACAGCGGCGTGACCTTGGCGGTGAGGCCGAGCTCCTTGGCGAGCGCATTGCACAGGTCGACGTCGTGGCCCACCATCTCGCGCGTCTTCGGGTCGGGTGCGGCGAACGGGGGAACGTCGGCGAAAGTGCCGCACTTGAGCTCCTTGCGCTGGGCAATGTCGCTCCACTGGTCGGCATGCGCCAGCAGGGACGACGCGGCGAGGCAGGCGCCGATGGCGGCGAGGCGGAAGACGGTCTTGTTCGACATGGTGGACTCCTGGGAGATTGCGAAGGGAAACGCGGGTGGGGGCTCAGTGCGCACGCAGGTCCGACAGGAAGCGCTGCGCGCGCGGATGCTGCGGACTGCCGAAGAAAGTGACGGGGTCGGCCTTCTCGAGGATGCGCCCCGCGTCCATGAACCAGACGCGGTCGGCCACCTCGCGGGCGAAGTTCATTTCGTGCGTGACGCACATCATCGTCATGCCGTCGTGCGCCAGCCCGCGCATCACCGACAGCACCTCGCCGACCATCTCGGGGTCGAGCGCGCTGGTGGGCTCGTCGAACAGCATGGCGGGCGGCTCCATCGCCAGCGCGCGGGCAATCGCCACGCGCTGCTGCTGCCCCCCCGACAGCTGCGCCGGGTACGCGCCCGCCTTGTTCGACAGGCCGACGCGTTCGAGCAGCTGCCCGGCCTTGGCCTTCGCGTCGGCGCGCTTCACGCCGAGCACGCGCATCGGCGAGAGCATGATGTTCTCCAGCACCGACAGGTGCGGGAACAGGTTGAAGCTCTGAAACACGAAGCCGATGCGGCTGCGCAGCTTGTTCAGGGCCTTGCTGCTCATGGGCGCATGGATGTCGTGGCCGTCGAACAGCAGCTTCCCCGACTTCACTTCCTCCAGCCGGTTCACGGTGCGGATCAGCGTGGACTTGCCGGAGCCCGAGGGTCCGCAGACCACCACGACCTCGCCCTTCTTCACCTCGGCGTTGATGTCGGCCAGCGCCTGGTAGTCGCCGTACCACTTGTTGATGTCTGAGAACAGGATCATGGTGTCGTCCTTGGCGGGCACTGGTTGCCCTGCGGGGTGTGGAACGGGCGTCATGGCTGCGTCACCACCGGGGTCGGGAGCGGCGCGCCGTCTTCGGTGGACTTCACCGCCACGGCGCCGAGCCGCTTGTGCGCAATGCGCCGCTCCAGCCATTGCGCAAGCTGCGTGAGGCTGAAGCACACGACGTAGTAGGTCATCGCCAGGATGAAGAACACCTGGAACGGCTTGGTCAGCAGTTGGTTGTTGATCTGGTTGGCCGCGAAGGTGAGCTCCTGCACGTTGATCACGTAGCCCAGCGTGGTCTCCTTGATGGTGGAGATGAACTGGCTCAGCATGCTCGGCAGCATGTTGTAGAGCGCCTGCGGCAGGATCACGTACCACATGGTGCCCAGGTGGCTGTGGCCCAGTGCGCGCGCCGCCTCGCCCTGGCCCTTGGGCAGCGACTGGATGCCGGCGCGCACCACCTCCGAGAGGTAGGCGCCTTCGTAGATCACCAGCGTGCACAGCATGGTGGTGAAGCCCGACACGTCCCGCCCGATAAGGATCGGCACGAGAAAGTAGACCCACAGGATCACCATCAGCAGCGGCACGCCGCGCACGACGTACACCAGCACCGCAGCGGGCCAGTTCAGCAACCGCCAGGGCGACAGCCGCGCCAGCGCGAGCAGCACCGACAGCGGAAAGGCCAGCACGATGCCGAGCACCGACAGGATCAGCGTGGCGACGATGCCGCCGAGCGGGCCGGTGGGGTACTGCCCGACCAGCAACAGCAGCCAGTTGTCGCGAAGAATTTCGTAGACGCTGTACATCGGGGTCCTCGCTTACCTTGCGCCGGCGATGCGGTAGCGCCGCGCCAGCCATCCGCCCACGGCCATGATGATCAGCGAGCACAGCAGGTACAGCACCGTCGCGACGCTGTAGGCCTCGAAGGTGCGAAAGCTCTGGCTCTCGATCTCCTTCACCGCATGCGTCAGCTCGGCCACGCCGATGGCCATGGCCAGGCTGCTGTTCTTGAAGAGCGACACGCTGTGGTTGACCAGCGCCGGCACCGCGTTGCGGATGGCCTGCGGCAGCATCACGTGGCGCATCGAGCCGATGTAGCCATGGCCCAGCGCACGCGCCGCCTCGGCCTGCCCGGCGGGAATGGCGCGCAGGCCGGAGCGCATGTCTTCGCTGAAATACGCGGCCTGGCACAGCCCGAGCGCGACGATCGACAGCAGCCGCTCGGCGTTGTGCACCGACAGCCAGCCCTGCAGCGCATCGGGCAGCAGGCTGAAGATGCCGAAGTACCAGAACATGAGCTGCACCAGCGTGGGCACGTTGCGGTGGTAGGAGACGTAGCCGGCCACCACGCGCTCTGCGATGCGGTTCGGCGTGAGCCGCACCACCAGCAGCACGATGGCCATGGTCATGGCGAGCAGCCACGAGCCCGCGGCGATCTTCAGCGTCTCCTGCAGGCCGTGCAGCAGCATGGCGCCGAACTCCGGTTTCAGCAGGATCGCCAGCAGGTCGAAGTCCTTCATGGGCTGTTCCTTTGCGTGGCTGCCGGGGCTGCTGCCGCTCAGGCCTGCGGCGCTTCCGGCCGGGTGGTCGACAGGCCGCCGGGCACCTGCAGCGTGGGCGTGATTTCCATGTGGCCCACGTTCACCGCGATGGGCGCCGCAATGGCGAAGGCGATGGCGTTGGCGATGTCCTCGGCCTGCGGCAGCTCGAAGCCCTCGACGAAGCGCTTGTAGGTGTCCTCGGAGTCGCCGTGCACGTGCGCGAAGATGTCGGTGGCCACGCGCCCCGGGCAGATCTCGGTGACGCGCACGCGCTTGCCGAAGCAGTCGATGCGCAGCTGGCGCGACAGCATGCTCACCGCCGCCTTGGTCGCGTGGTAGGTGCTGTTGCCGCCGAAGTTGTAGGCCGCGGCGATGGAGCTGATGTTGACCACGTGGCCGCGGTCGCGCGCGGCCATGCCGGGCACCACGAGCCGGCACAGGTGCAATACGGCGCGCAGGTTGACGTCTACCAGCAGGTCGATGCCTTCGGCGTCGGCCTTGAGGATGGAACCCGGGCGGTCCACGCCGGCGTTGTTGACCAGCACGTCGAACTCGATCTCCTGCGCGAGACGCGTGACGCCCGCGAGATCGCTCACATCGATGGCGTGCGGCACGCAGCCGGTGCGCGCGGCCAGGTCGGCCAGCTTGTCGGCGCTGCGCGCGAGTGCATGCACCTGCAGGCCTTCCTTGCTGAGGCGCTCGACCACGGCGGCGCCGATGCCCGACGAGGCTCCCGTCACCAGCGCGGTCTTGTAGTCGGAAAACGGCATGTTGTGTTCTTTCATTGAGACGGCAGACGTCTGCCTGGAATTCACTGTAGCCAGCGCCCGTGCGCGGCGCCAAGACGGAATGGCTGTGGAGAGATAAGCCGCCCTTATGTCGCCCGGCATCCGTGCATATGACTAAGGGTAAGCACCATGTTCGTGCCCTTGCGCCTCGTCAGATCGATTGCCTGGAGATCGGCACCACGCGCCCCGCCTGCTCGACCACGCCGCGCACGGCGCGCGCCAGCTCCACCGCGCCGGGGGTATCGCCGTGCAGCAGGATCGAATGCACGCGCATCGGGATCTTCTTGCCGGTGACGCTGGTGACGATGCCTTCTTCGAGCAGCTGGCGCACGCGCGCCAGCACCGCGTCGCGGTCGTGGATCACGGCGCCGGGCAGCTTGCGCGGCACCAGCAGGCCGTCGTCGCCACAGGCGCGGTCGGCCAGGAAGGTGGTGCGCACGCGCAGGCCGCAGCGTTCGGCGGCCCCTTCGATGGCACGGCTGGCCGAGGTGCTGACGGTGAGCGTGGGGTCGAAGTCGGCCACGGCGCGCACCAGCGGATCGGCCAGCGCGGCGTCGGCGGCGGCCATGTTGCCGAGCGCGCCGTGGAAGCTCATGTGCGTCATGCGGTGGCCGGCGGTGCGGGCCATGCCATCGAGTGCGCTGAGCTGGTAGAGCACGCAGGCCACCAGTTCCTTCGTCTCGATCTGCATCTGCCGGCGGCCGAAACCCATCAGGTCGGGAAAGCCCACGTGCGCGCCCACATCGACGCCACGCTGGAGCGCCATGCGAACGGTGCGGTCCATGATGACCGGGTCGCCCGCGTGGAAGCCGCAGGCCACGTTGGCGGAGGAGACGATGTCCAGCAGGGCTTCGTCCTCGCCCATGCGCCAGGGGCCGAAGCCTTCGCCAAGGTCGGCGTTCAGGTCGATGTCCATGGGAGTGTCCTTCACGTCTTTTCAGAGGGGGTGCAGGTCGACCAGCGGCGTGCCGTAGCCGACCGTGGCGCCATCGTCCACAGGGATGTTTTCGACGATGCCGGGCTGCGGTGCGGTCACGGAGAGCAGCAATGGGCCGATCTTCAGCAGGCCGAGGGTTTGGCCGACCTCCACGCGCTGGCCGATGCGCACCAGCGGTGCGGCGGCCAGCGGGTGGCTGTGCAGGAACACGCCGAGCGAGGGGGCATGGATCGGCAGGAGTTCCGGCTCCTCTGCTTCTTCCACCGGCAGTTCAACGATGCTGTCGCCCAGCCGGCCGAGGCGCAGCGTGCCCTCGGGCGTACGCAGTTCGAGCAGGCCGATGTCGGTGCCGGACAGCCAAGCGGCCAGTTGCGGGATGCGGAGTGCGGTGTCCTGCATGTCAGTTCCTTCGGGGGTGCGTGCACAGGCCACCGGGCACTCCCCTCCGCGAATGTCCCCCGCCTTCGGCTCCTCCTTTATTTCGCTGCGGGGAGCACCCGGTGCCCTGTGCACGATGGGCGCTCTGCTTGTGCTGGCCGTTCAACCGCTCTGCCGAACGCTCACGCCGGCGGGGGGCCTTGCGCAGCGAAATAAAGGAGGAGCCCGAAGGGCGGGGGACATTCGCGGAGCAAGGTACCCCGTCGGCGTGAGCGCGCCCCGAACAAGCAGCACGACGAACAGAAAGACAGCTTTTCATCGAGGCGCACTCCGATGCAGCTCCACCACGCGCGCCACCTTGTCGAGCCAGGCGCGCACTTCGTCGAGCGCGTCCAGCGCCTCGTCCCACGTGGTTTCGATGAAGCGCATGCGGCTGCCGATGGGCGCCTGGCCGAGGCGCCACATGTCGGCCTCGATCACGGTGCCGAACTTGGGGTAGCCGCCTGACGGTTGGGCGTCGCGCATCTGGATGATCGGCTGGCCGCTGTGAGGCACCTGGATGACGCCGGGGACGATGCCGTGCGAGCGCAGTTCCATCGGCGCGATGGGACGCAGCGGCTCGCCTTCGAGGCGGTAGCCGTAGCGGTCGCTTTGCGGGGTGATTTTCCATTCGCCGGCCCAGAAGGCCTCGCGCGAGGCCGGCTCGAAAGCCATGTACTCGGCGGCGGGCAGCACGCGCACGGCCGCGACGCCGTCGCGCTCCAGCGGCAGCGCGATCGCAGGCGGCACCAGGCCGAAGCCGGTACGGAAAGTGCTGCCCGTGGCCGCTGCGCGAAGCACATCGCCTCGGCGCAGCGCGCGTCCCTCGTGCCCGCCGAAGGCACCGCGCAGTTGCGTGCTGCGCGAGCCCAGTACCTCGGGCACGTCGATGCCTCCAGCCACGCACAGCACGGCGCGGCTGCCGCGCTGCGCGCCGCCTTGCGGCAGGCCCAGCGTGAGCACCTGGCCGGCGCGCGCCTGGTGCACCCACCAGGGCAGCAGCGGTTGGTCGTCGAGGCGGGCGGCGCAGTCGGCGCCCGTGAGTGCGAACGCGCAATCCTCGGCGAAACGGACCTTGAACGGGAACACCGGCACCTCGACCGCGGCGGCACCCAGTTCGTTGCCCAGCAGCAGGTTGCCCGCGGCCAGCGCGAGGTTGTCCATGGCGCCGGAGGTGCCGACGCCCCAGCGCAGGCTGCCGGTGCGCCCCAGGTCCTGCACGGTGGCGAGCGCGGCCGAGGAAAGGATCTCGATCATCGGACGATGCCCTCCACACGGAAGCGGATCATGTCGCCCGGCTGCAGCATGGCGGGCGGGTCCTGCGCCGGATCGAAGAACACCATCGAGGTGCTGCCGATGGTGTTCCAGCCGCTGGGGCCGGCCGAGGCCGACACGCCGGTCTGCGCGCCGCCGATCGACACCGCACCGCCCGGGATGCTCAGCACGGGCACCTTGCGCCGCGGCGTCGCGATGCGCGGGTCCATGCCGCCCAGGTAGCAGTAGCCGGGATGGCTGCCGAGCGCATACACCGGGTAGAGCGGCGCGCTGTGCAGCTCGACGACGGCATCGATGCCCAGGCCCGTGTGCGCCATCACGTCGGCCATGTGCGGGCCGCCTTCGCCGCCGTAGACCACCGGGAGCTCGACCACGCGGCCTTCGCGCGGCAAGGCAGTAGCAGAGTCCCAGGCGTCGCACAGGCGCGTGCGCAGCGCATCGAGGTGGCGCGGCGCACGCGTGAAGGTGAGCATCAGGTTGTTCATGCCCGGCACGGCCTCCCGCACTTCGGGCCAGGTCTCGGCCTCGCGGGCCAGCGCCCAGATGCGCTGTTGCGAAGGCAGGCTCATGTCGCCGGGCGCTTCGAACAGCAGCGCGGTGGTGCCCAGCAGGCTGGTGGACGGCGAGGTCGAAGATGTCTGTGCGCTCACGCCGCGCTCCTTTGCTGCAGCCAGCGTTCGAGGTGGTGGATGTCGACACCGCCCGCGGCAAAGCCCTCGTCGCGCAGTAGCGCGCGGTGCAGCGGCACGTTGGTGGCAATGCCTTCGATGCGCGTCTCGGCCAGCGCAAGGCGCATGCGGTCGAGCGCATCGGCGCGGGTGTCGCCGTGCACGATGAGCTTGGCGATCATCGAGTCGTAGTACGGCGGCACGCGGTAGCCGGTGCCCGCGTGCGAATCGACGCGCACGCCGAAGCCACCGGGCACCTGCCAGCCGGTGATGCGGCCGGGCGCGGGCGCGAAGGTGTCGGGGTTCTCGGCATTGATGCGGCACTCGATGGCGTGGCCCTGGCAGCGCACGTCGGCCTGCGCGAGCAAGAGGCGCTCGCCGCGCGCCATGCGCAGCTGCTGCTGCACGATGTCGATGCCGGTGGTCATCTCGGTCACCGGATGCTCGACCTGCAGGCGGGTGTTCATCTCGATGAAATAGAAGGCGCCCTTCTCGTAGAGAAACTCGAAGGTGCCCACGCCGCAGTAGCCGATCTGGCGGCACGCGGCCGCGCAGCGCTCGCCCACTTCGGCCATCAGCGCGTCGTCGATGCCGGGCGCGGGCGCCTCTTCGATCACCTTCTGGTGGCGGCGCTGAAGCGAGCAGTCCCGGCTGCCCAACCAAACGGCGTTGCCATGGCTGTCGGCCAGCACCTGGATCTCGACGTGGCGCGGGTGCAGCAAAAACTTCTCGATGTAGACCTCGGGGTTGCCGAAGGCCTGGCGCGCTTCCTCGCGCGTAAGGGCCATGGCGTCGAGCAGCGCGGCCTCCTCGTGCACCACGCGCATGCCGCGCCCGCCGCCGCCGCCCGCGGCCTTCACGATCACCGGGTAGCCAATGCCGCGCGCCAGGGCGAGCACGGCGGCCGGGTCCTCGGGCAGCCCTTCGTCGGGACCGGGCACGCAGGGCACGCCGGCCTTGCGCATCGCACGCTTGGCCGAGACCTTGTCGCCCATCGTGCGGATGCAGGCGGCACTGGGCCCGACGAACACGAGGCCCGCTTCCTCGACGCGTGCGGCGAAGCCCGCGTTCTCCGAAAGAAAGCCGTAGCCGGGATGGATCGCCTGCGCGCCGCTCACCTCGGCGGCGAACAGCAGCGCGGACTGGTTCAGGTAGCTCAGGCCCGGCGCTGCCGGCCCGATGCACAGCGCCTGGTCGGCCTGCGCGACGTACATCGCGTCGCGGTCGGCCTCGGAGTGCACGGCCACGGTGCGCAGGCCGAGCCCGCGGCAGGCGCGCTGGATGCGCAGGGCGATCTCGCCGCGGTTGGCAATGAGCACGGTATCGAACATCGCGCGTGCCTCCTCATGCGAAGCGGAACAGGGGCTGCCCCGCTTCCACTTCCTGGCCCGATTGCACGAGCACCTGGCGCACGGTGCCCTCGCGCTCCGCGCGGACCTCGTTGAACATCTTCATCGCCTCGATCACGCACAGCAGCTGGCCGGCTTCCACGGCCTGCCCAGGCTGCACGAAAGGCGGCTCGCCGGGCGCGGGCTGCAGGTGCACCACGCCGTGCAATGGGGCGAGGCATTCGGCAGCGGCAGCGTCGATCGGCGCTGCTTCTTCGGGGGAGTGCCTTGGCGCCCTGCGCGCGGCAGGCTGCCTCGGCGCAGTGGACGCGCCCGCCAGCGCCGACAGCTTCACCAGCCGCAGCGTGCTGCCGTTCTCGCTGAACTCCAGTTCCGCCAGGTCCGATGCGGCCAAAGCGTCGATGAGCGTCTTGATCTGTTCCTGCTTCATGCCGGGGCTGTGGTGGCCGACGCGTTCCGCGAACGCGTGACGGCATGCATGAAAGGTAACGGGCCATGGACACAAAGCCCAAGACGGAATGGCTGTGCCGGGATAAGGCCGGCTTATGACAGCGCGGCAAGCTCGGGTTCGGGCGTCGACGCAACCTTGCCGGCCAGGTCGACCACGAGTTCGAGCAGGATGTCCTTCACGGCCTGCGCGGGCTCGGACAGCGGCAGGTGGTCGGACTGGCACAGCGCCAGCGGCGCCTCGATGACCGGGTCGACGATGGGGAATTGCCAGGCTCCGCAGCTCGCGACCACCTCGCGCGCCATCGACGCGGGCAGGATGGTGGCGCCCAGCCCGTCGGCAATGGCGGCCGTGAGCGTGAAGGCCGATTCGATCTCCGCCACCACGCGCGGCACCATGCCGGCGCGCACGAAGGCCGCGTCGACCAGCTTGCGCACCACGTTGTACGGGCGCGGCAGAAAGAGCTCGATGTCGCGCAGGTCGGCCAGCTTCACCGGCTGCGCGGGCACCGGCATCGAGGCCGGCCCGACCAGGAACAGCGGCTCCTTGAGCAGCGGCACGAAGGTGAGGCCATGGATGGCCTTGTCGCCATAGAGCACGGCCAGGTCCATGCGGCCGTTCATGATGAGTTCGCTCAGCGTGGTGCCGTAGTTCTCGTTCAGGTACAGCAGGATGCCGGGGTGGCGCGCGCGCACGGTGCGCAGCAGCGGCAGCGACAGCGCCGATGCGGCTGTGCCGGGCGCCAGGCCCACCGACACCTGGCCCGAGAGCCCCTCGCCGGCCGCCTCCATGTCGACGCGGGCCTGCTCGCACTGGCGCAGGATGATCTGCGCATGGCGGTACAGCACCTTGCCGGCCTCGGTAGGTGTCACGCCGCGCTTGGTGCGCACCAGCAGTTGCTGGCGCACCTCGCCTTCGAGCGTGGCCAGCTGCTGGCTCAGCGCGGGCTGGGCAATGAAAAGGACTTCGGCGGCCTGCGTGAGGCTGCCGATGTCCACGATCTTCACGAAATATTTGAGGCGTCGCAGGTTCACGCCTTGTCCCCAAGCAAAAGCCAAGCCTAGCACCGCCCCTGCGCGGCCGGTAGGGGGACTCACCATAAGCTGCGCCTATACGACCAGTGAAAAGTCGTCTTGGCCTCGCCCGATCGATGTGCGTACCGTTCGGTCCATGCAAGCCACCACCTCCCACGTTGCCTCCCGCATTGCCGCCCGCGTGCGGCGCATCAAGCCCTCGCCCAGCACCTCGGCCGCCGACCGCGCCAACGAACTGCGCAGGCAGGGCAAGTCGATCGTGAACCTCGTGGTGGGCGAGCCCGACTTCGACACGCCACCCCACATCCGCCAGGCCGCGGCCGCCGCCATCGAGCGCGGCGCCACGCGCTACACGCTGATGGCGGGCACGGTGGAGCTGCGCGAAGCCATCGCCGCCAAGCTCGAGCGCGAGAACGGCCTGCGCTACGCGATGAACGAGATCATCGCGACCAGCGGTGCGAAGAGCGCGATCTACAACGCCTTCGCCATCACGCTGGAGCCGGGCGACGAGGTGATCATTCCCGCGCCCTACTGGGTGTCGTACCCCGACATGGTGCTGGCCTGCGAGGGCACGCCCGTCACCGCGGCCTGCCCCGAGGCGAACGGCTTCAAGCTGACGCCCGCGCAGCTGGAGGCGGCCATCACGCCGCGCACGCGCTGGCTGCTGATCAACTCGCCGAGCAACCCGACCGGCGCCAGCTACACGGCGGCCGAATACGGCGCACTGGCCGAGGTGCTGCAACGCCATCCACACGTGATGGTGATGACCGACGAGATCTACGAGCACATCCGCTTCGACGGCGAGACGACGCCCCACATCCTCGTGGAGGCGCCCGCGCTGCGCGACCGCACGCTGATCGTGAACGGCGTCTCCAAGACATACGCGATGACGGGCTGGCGCATCGGCTATGCGGCCGGGCCGGTGGACCTGATCAAGGCGCTGGACACGCTGCTGTCGCAATCCACCGGCAACTGCTGCTCGGTGAGCCAGGCAGCCGCCGCGGCCGCGCTGAACGGCGACCAGAGCTTCGTGGCCGAGAGCGTGGCCGTGTACAGGCAGCGGCGCGACCGCACGCTGGCGCTCATCAACGCCATTCCCGGCCTGTGCTGCGCCACGCCGCCCGGCGCCTTCTACCTCTACATCAACTGCGGCGGCCTGATCGGCAAGACCACGCCCGAGGGCAAGCGCCTGGTAGAAGACGGCGACGTGGTGATGTACCTGCTCGAAAGCGAGGGCGTGGCCCTGGTCGCGGGCACCGCATACGGCCTGTCGCCGTACTTCCGCCTGTCCATCGCCACGTCGATCGAGACGCTCGAAGAAGGCTGCAAGCGCATCGCGCGCGCCGTGGCTGCACTGCACTGAATTCACAAGGACGAACCCATGCCCTACAAAGCCATCCGCAAGAACCCGTCGGCCCCGCAGGCTGCGCCGCACATCATCGCCGCGCTGCACGACATCCCGGTGGCTGCGCTCAGCGACAACATGCACCGCAACATCGGCAGCGTGGGCCTGCAGCCGTACCACCGCCCCGGGCACAAGACCATGGCGGGCACGGCCGTGACCGTGAAGACGCGCGGCGGCGACAACCTCACGCCGATGCGCGCCTTCGAGTTCTGCCGGCCCGGCGACGTGCTGGTGATCGACGCGGGCGGCGATGTCACGAACGCGGTCATCGGCGGCATCCTGTCGTTCTATGCCGCGACCATCGGCACCGTGGGCCTGGTGCTCGACGGCGCCGTGCGCGACGTGGCCGAGATCCGCGAGCGCGACTACCCGGTGTACGCGCGCGGCGTGAACCACCGCGGCCCGTACAAGGACGGCCCCGGCGAGATCAACGTGCCGGTGTCGGTGGGCGGCATGATCGTGAACCCGGGCGACATCGTGGTGGGCGACCAGGACGGCCTGATGGCCTTCTCGCCCGACGAGGCCGAGCTGCTGATCGAGAAGGCCCGTGCGCACCTGGAGACGGAAGCGCGCACGATCCTAGCGATGAAGGAGGGCCGCTGGGACCGCTCGTTCCTCGACGTGCTGGAAGCGCGCTGCGCGAACTAGACCTCCCCCAGGCTTTGCGCACTTCGTGTCGCTGCGCCACCCCCCTCACCGGGGGCGACACCGGTGGCCCGGCAAAGCCGGATCCACGGTGTCCCCCGAACAAGCCATGCCAGTCTCAAGCGTTGCTGGCAGCAGCGGCTCAGGTAGCTGAGGCACCCTCGCTGACCAGCTTCCACAGCGCCTCGGCCACCGGCGCCATCTGCGCCTGCTGGCGGTACAGGCGGATGTCCACCGGCACGCGCCAGCCGCCCGCACCGGCATCGGCCAGCGCGCCGCTGCGCAGGTCTTCCGCCACCAGGCTCATCGGCAGCCAAGCGAGGCCGCGGCCCTCGAGTGCCATGGTGCGCAGCAGCGCGGCATGGTGGGCCGTGAAGACCACCGACAGCGACGCGGCGAAGTCCTTGCCGAACTCGCTGTCCTGGATCGCCCGCATGATCCGCCCCAGGCCCGAGGCCTCGCTGTAGGCCAGCACGGCGGGCGACCGGCCCGTGCCGAGCACGTGCAGCGGCGCGCCCTTCGCGTCCGCCGCGGACACCGGCACCAGCACGTCTTCGCTCAACCGCTGCACCGGGTACTGCGCCTCGTCGAGCCGCCCCGGTGCGCCCGCATGGCCGTGGCACAGCACGAACTGCACGCGGCGCTGCAGCATCAGGTCTTCGCAGGCGTACGAACTGTCGGAGACGGTCTGGATCGGGCCCGTGTGCAGGCGCGATTCGACAGTGCCGAGCCAGCGCGGGAAGAAGGTCAGCGACAGCACGTGCGTGGCTGCGAAGCTCAGGCTGGCTGCGTCGAGGTCGTGCGCGGCGCGGGCCTTGATGCGCGCGGCCTGCAGGCCGGCCAGCACTTCCTGCAGCAGGGGCTGGAAGCGCTTGCCCGCCGCCGTGAGCGCCGTCGGGTGTGCGCTGCGGTCGAACAGATCGACGCCGACCCACTCCTCCAGCGAACGGATGTGCCGGCTGAACGCGGGCTGCGCGATGGAGCGCGCCTGTGCCGCACGCGAGAAATTGCCGGACTCGGCCAGGGCCATGAAATCTTCCAGCCATTCCAGGTCGAGCGGTCGGTTGCCAGGGCCCATGCGCAGCGCGGTCGGTTGAATAGTTGTATGCGATTCGAGTATTGGACGGCCCATGCCCCGCCGGCAAAAGATGCACCCCATTCCTGCACCTTGAACCACCACGGAGACACAGCATGCCTTCCATCGCGAATTATCGCGGGATCATTCCCGCCATTTCCTGCCCCTTCACGGCCGACCACCGCATCGACGAACCCGCGCTGCGCAAGCTGGCCTCGTGGCTCGCGGGGCACGACGGCGTGGTGGCAATCATGACCAACGGCCACACCGGCGAAGTGTTCTCGCTGACGCCTTCCGAACGCGCCGAGGTGACGCGCATCGTGGCCGACGAGCTGCGCGGCCGCATGCCGGTGATCTCGTCCATCGTGTGCGAAGGCCTGGCCGAGGCCGCCGAGCATGCCCGCGCCGCCCAGGCCGCAGGCGCGGTGGCGCTCGACGTGATGCCGCCGCACCACTGGCTGCGCTTCGGCTTCACGCCCGGCCATGCGCTGCAGTACTTCGAGGCCATCCACCGCGCCGCGCCGGAGCTGGACCTGGTCTGCCACGTGTATCCGGCCTGGACGCGCGCCTCGTACTCGTCGCAGCTGCTGGCGGAGCTGGCTCGCCTGCCCTACCTGCAGGCCTTCAAGGTGGGCCAGCGCGACATGAACAAGTACGCCCGCGACATCCAGGCGATCCGCGAAGCCGATGCGTCCAAGGCCATCCTGACCTGCCACGACGAATACCTGCTGGCCTCGATGGTGCAAGGCGTGGACGGCGCGCTGGTCGGCTTCGCGACCTTCATACCGCAACTCATCATCGACCTGTGGAACGCCGTGAAGGCCGGCGACCTGAAGAAGGCGATGGCGGTGCAGGCACTCATCACGCCGCTGAAGGACGCGGTGTACGGCGGCGGCGAGCCGACCGGCGAGGCGCATGCGCGCATGAAGGGCGGCATGTTCCTGGCCGGCGTGCTCGACAACGCCACCGTGCGCCCGCCCACCGAGGCGCCGAATGCACGCGAGATGGATGCGCTGCGCGCCGCCGTCGAGCAGGCAGGCCTCTCGAAGCGCTGAGCCCACGGGGCCGCGGTGCCCCGATGAAAAACACAAGGAGACAAGAGACATGCAACGCAATCATTTCCTGCGCACCGCGCTGGCCGCCCTCGCGCTGGCCGCCGCGTCCACCACCGGCTTCGCGCAGACCTGGCCCAGCCGCCCGGTACGCATGGTGATCCCGTTTCCGCCGGGCGGCACGCTCGACACCATCGGCCGCCTGCTGGCGCAGAAGCTCGGCGAGCAGACGGGCCAGAGCTTCATCGTGGAGAACCGCGCCGGGGGCAACGGCATCATCGGTGCCGACGTGGTGTCGAAGGCGCCGGCCGACGGGTACACGCTGCTGTTCAACGCCTCGACCTTCACCACCGCGCCGATGACCATGAAGTCCGTGCCCTACGACGTGGTGAAGGACTTCACGCCGGTGGCGCTGGTGGCGAAGGCGCCGCTGTCGGTGGCCGTGAACAAGAACCTGCCGGTGAGCGACGTGAAGTCGCTCATCGCGTATGCCAAGGCGCACCCCGGCAAGATGACCTTCGCGGTGGGTTCGATCGGATCGGCGGGCCATCTGTCGACCGAGCTGCTCAAGCGCGCGGGCGGCGGGCTCGACTACCTGATCGTGCCGTACAAGGGCACCGCGCCCGCGTTCCAGGACCTGATCGGCGGGCAGATCGACGGCTTCATCGACCCTATCCTCGGTTCGCTGCAGTACCACAAGAGCGGCATGCTGAAGGTGATCGCCGTCACCTCGGCCGCGCGCGCCGCGAGCCTGCCGAACGTGCCCACGGTGGGCGAGAGCATCCCGGGCTACGAGTTCTACAGCTGGTACGGCCTGTGGGGTCCGGCGAAGCTGCCGGCCGCCGTCACGCAGCGGCTGAACACCGAGGTCAACAAGGCGCTGGGCACCGACATGCGCGAGACGCTGAATGCGCAGGGCCTGCTGCTGACGCCGGGCAGCGTCGAAGACTTCGTGAAGTTCCAGGCCGACGACATGGCGCGCTCGAAGAAGATCATCGTGGAGGGCAACATCCATGTCGAATGAAGCTGCCCCGCACGCAGTGGTAACGGGCAGCAGCGGCGGCATCGGCCGCGCCATTGCGTCCCACCTGCTGGAGGCGGGTTGGCACGTGAGCGGACTCGACCTCGCCGCGCCGACGCTGTCTCACGCGCGCTTCGTGCATGTAGCCGTCGACCTGTGCGATGCCGACGCCATCGCGCGCACGGCCGCCGCGCTCCAGGACGCGGATGCGCTGGTGCATGCAGCGGGCGTGCTGCGCGTCGGCCCGCTGGGCGCGCTCGACCACGCAGGCGGCGAGCTGATGTGGCGCCTGCATGTCGACGCGGCCACGCGGCTGGCCGACGCGCTCGTGCCCGCGATGGCCGCGCGCGGCCGCGGCCGCGTCGTGTTCGTCGGCAGCCGCGTCGCGCAGGGCCTGCCCGGCCGCGGCCAGTACGCAGCCACCAAGGCAGCACTGATCGCGCTCGCGCGCAGCTGGGCCGCGGAGGTCGCGGCGCAGGGCGTGACCGTCAACGTGGTGTCGCCCGGCGCCACGCAGACCTCGATGCTGCAGGACCCGGCCCGCGCAGGCAGCGCACCGCGCCTGCCGCCCATCGGCCGGCTGATACAGCCCGAGGAAATCGCCGCGCTCGCGGGCTTCCTGCTGTCGCCGAACGCGGCGGCCATCACGGGGCAGGACATCGCCATCTGCGGCGGATCGTCGCTGCACCGCTGAACTTTCCTCCTTCTTTTCTCCAGAACCACCGACCATGAAAATCGTCAACATCCTCGAGTCCACCCGCCCCATCAAGTCGGACATCCGCAACGCCTACATCGACTTCTCGAAGATGACCCTGAGCCTCGTTGCCGTGGTCACCGACGTGATCCGCGACGGCAAGCCGGTCATCGGCTACGGCTTCAACTCCAACGGCCGCTACGGCCAGGGCGGGCTGATCCGCGAGCGCTTCCTGCCGCGCCTGCTGGAGGCCGAGCCGGCATCGCTGCTCGACGAGACCGGCGACAACCTCGATCCGCACAGGATCTGGGCCCGCATGATGATCAACGAGAAGCCCGGCGGCCACGGCGAGCGCTCGGTGGCCGTGGGCACCATCGACATGGCCGTGTGGGACGCCACCGCCAAGATCGCCGGCAAACCGCTGTACCAATTGCTCGCGGAGCGCTACGGCACCGGCACGCCGGACCCGCGCGTGTTCGTGTACGCGGCCGGCGGCTACTACTACCCCGGCAAGGGCCTGGAAGGCCTGCAGCGCGAGATGACCAGCTACCTGGAGCGCGGCTACTCGGTGGTGAAGATGAAGATCGGCGGCGCCACGCTGGCCGAAGATTGCGAGCGCGTCGAGTCGGTGCTGAAGATCCTCGGCCCCGGCCAGCAGCTCGCGGTGGACGCCAACGGTCGCTTCGATTTGCAGACGGCCGTCGACTACGGCCGCGCGCTGTCGCAGTACCCGCTGTTCTGGTACGAGGAGGCCGGTGACCCGCTCGACTACGAACTGCAGGCCAAGCTCGGCGAGGTGTACGCCGGCCCCATGGCCACGGGCGAGAACCTGTTCTCCATGCAGGACGCGCGCAACCTCATCCGCCACGGCGGCATGCGGCCCGACCGCGACTGGCTGCAGTTCGACTGCGCGCTGAGCTACGGGCTGGTGGAGTACCTGCGCACGCTCGAGATGCTGAAGGCACACGGCTGGTCGCCCTCGCGCTGCATTCCCCACGGCGGCCACCAGATGTCGCTGGCCATCGCGGCCGGCCTCGGGCTCGGCGGCAACGAGAGCTACCCCGACCTGTTCCAGCCCTACGGCGGATTCCCCGACGGCGTGAAGGTACAGAACGGCTACGTCACGCTGCCGCCGCTGCCGGGCATCGGCTTCGAGGGCAAGGCCGACCTGATCACCGAGATGCGCGCACTAGCAGCCTGAAAGCAAGCACGGCCGGTCTGTTCGTGGGGCACCGCGGAACCGGCTTTGCCGGGCCGCAGGTGTCGCCCCCGGCGAGGGGGCAGGCGAAGCGACACGAAGTGCGCGAAGCCTGGGGGAGTATCAAGGATGAAAGCCGGAGCGGCGCACGACCGGCTCCCATTGCTGGCGATAGTTCTTGAGCATCTGCGCGGTCTCGGACGCGTTGCTGACCACGGACGTGATGTAGAGCGCGTCGGCCGCCTTCTGCAGTCCCGGGTCTTTCATGACGTCGCGAATCGCGTTGGACAGCACTTGCACCTTGGCGGGCGCCATCGTGCTGGGCGCGAAGAAGGTGTTCCAGCCGTCGGCATCGATCTTCATGCCGGCTTCGCGGAAGGTGGGGACGTTGGGCGCGAAGCTCGCGCGCTTCTTGCCTGACGTGGCCAGGATGCGGATCTTGCCGGCTACGTGCTGCGGATAGAGCGAGTCGAGCGTGTCGATCGCGATCGGCAGGCTGCCGCCGCTCAGGTCGGCCGACAGCGGCGCCGAGCCGCCATAGCCCTTGATCTCCGGCTGCACGCTCAGTGCATCGCCCACCATCAGGCCGAAGAAGTGGGGCAGGCTGCCCGTGGCCGGCACGCCGAAGACCGCTTCTTCAGGGTGCGCCCAGAGCCGGCCCACGAGGAACATCGCGCGGTCGAGCTGGAGCTTGTTGCCGACCGCCAGCGCAAAGTCGTAGCTGCTGACTTGCGAGACGGGCACGAAGTCCTTGTCGGGATCGTAGCCCGCGTCCTTGAACACCAGCGGCGCGACCACCATCACGGCGGGGTTGCCGAGCATCAGCACGTTCTGCCCCGCGGGGGCGCGCTTCACTTCCCTGGCCGCGAGCCGGCCGCCCTCGCCCGGACGGTTTTCCACGCTCACCTGGATGCCGAGCTTCGGCGTCAGCCGCTCGGCGATCAGTCGCGCGATGCGGTCAGTGCTGCCGCCCGCGGCGTAGCCGACCACGAGCGTGAGCGGTCCGCCCTCGAGCGCGGCGGGCGCCTGGGCATGGGCCAAGGGGGCGCAAGCGGCCAGGGCGACGCCCCACGCCATGAGCTTGCGCCTGGAAAGAAATACGGGCATCGGTTCTCCTGCGGGCAGTTGTCGTGAACGGGGGCACGCACGGCTTTCACGGCGAAAATCGCGTGCCCGGACTGTTTCCATTCGTTCAAATTTGTTACCGGTTTATACGCATACACAAACAGTTGATCTAATTCACTATCCGTCCGCCGAGGCGGGCGAACCACATTTCCTGCCCCTTCTCCCTTCCGTCATTCCTATGCAACAAGCTTTTCCCGATGCAGCAGCGTTGCGCTCGCCCCGCTCCCTGGACGATCTGCTGCTGTACCGGCTGTCGCGTGCCGTGCGCGCAGGCAGCGGCATGGCGACCCGCCTGGTCGAAGGGGGCTTCGGCATCACGCGCCGCGAGTGGGGCATGGTCGCCACGCTCGCGCAGGAGGGCGAGATGACCTCGTCGACGCTCGCCACACACCTGCACCTGGACCGGGTGCGCACCTCGCGCGGACTGCGCAGCCTGGTCGAGAAGAAGCTGGTGGAGCGGCGGCAGGACTCGCAGGACCGGCGCGAGGTGCATGTGCAGCTGAGCGCTTCGGGCCGGCAACTGTTCGACCGGTTGTTTCCGCGGATCGCAGAGCTGAACACGGAACTGCTGGAAGGCATCGAACCTGCGCACCTCGACATCTTCCTGCGGTGCCTGCGGCATCTGGAACAGCGTGGAGTGCAGTTGCTTGCACAAGGGGTGGTCGCGGAGAAGGCGGACCGCCGTTCGGGGGGGACGCGGCATCGGTGGCCGGAGCGCGGGAGCTGACGGCGCCCTTGCATGGCCGCAATCGCGAACTAGACTGAAGCATGAGGGCACCCGCGGTGCCGGGGGCCAAGGAGCGTGCCATGTACAAGCGTGTTCTTGTCCCGACCGACGGCTCCGCGCTCTCGGAGCAAGCGGTCAACACCGCCATCGAGCTGGCCTTGCTGACCAATGCGGAACTGGTGGGCGTCACCGTCGCGCACATCGAGCCCGTCGGCTACTTCGAAGGCTCGATGATGCTGAGCCAGCGGGACATCCAGGCCTCTCAGGCGCAGACGGACCAGGCCGCGCAGCACCTGGTCGACAGGGTCGCAGCCCTCGCGCTCGGCAAGGGGGTTCGCAACGCGCAGGCCATCGTCATGAAGTCGAACCAGGTCGCCGAAGCCATCATCGCGACCGCGAAGAACCAGCAGTGCGACCTGATCGTGATGGCCTCGCACGGGCGGCGCAGCCTGGCGCGCCTGCTGATGGGCAGCGAGACGCTGCATGTGCTGACGCACTCGCACGTTCCGGTGCTGGTGCTGCGATAGGCAGCTCGCCGCTGGCGGCGCCCGTTCAGGCCAGGCTCGGTTCGCCGCCTGCCTGGGGCTGCTGAGCCTCCTGATCCAGCCATTGCAATTCACTCAGGAGGTACGGCCTGGAAAGAGTCATTCCGTCCAGCCGGACGCGCACGGCCAGGCCATACACCTTGGTGATCGTTCCCGGCTTCCCCTGAAACTCCACCCGCGCCCCTCTTCGGACGGGGGCCCTGAACTGGGCGTAGATTTCCTTGATATTCATCGCAGGGGTTCCTGTGAGCAGTTGGCCGGAGAACCGCGGTGATGGTTGTGTGGTCTGGTCATTTCGTAGGGGGCAAGCAGCCGGAGGCTGCATCGCGGATGCGTCATCCCGGATTGGGTTCCGCAGACGATGGGTCGCGGGGAGGACTCGAGCATGAATACGTTTGAGGCTGAGCCACCGGCTCCTCATGCTCGGCAGCGCATTCCGCGTGCCCGACCGCGCATTCACGCCCGCCATCGGCCCTGACCGCGCTCGGCGCCATGCCGAAACGAGCTCGAAAACGCCTTGAGAAATGCGCAGCCGATACAAAGCCGCAGCGGGCGCAGATCTCGCCGATCGTGGCGCTGCCGCGCCGGGCTCCTCGCAACAGGCCATGGGCCCGCTCCAGCCTGTGCGCCATCAGCTCGGCGCCGAAAGTCATTCCGTCCTGGGCCATCCGCGCATGCAGGCTGCGCACCGAGATGCCCAGCTTCTCGGCGACGACCTGGGGATTCAGGGCGGGATCGGCATACATCTGTTCGACGACCTGCCGCACCTTGCGCCTGAAGAAGCTGCGCTCCCTGCGAACCGTCGTCAGCTCCCCTTCCCTTGCGCCAAGAAGAACAGCGTGCACGGCTCCAACGAGCAGGTCGGACAGCCTCTCGGATTCGGCCTTTTCGAACGCATGCGGCCACGCGCTGAGCATGCGCATCTGGCCGGCCAGAAGGTGGAGTGCGGCGTTTTGTGGCTGGGGGCGCGCAATCAGGCTTTCAACGGCACTCGCGTGAGGACCCAGCGCCGCAAAGGGTATGGCCAATGCGAGCATGCTGACCGACTGCCGATGGTCGAGCCGGTATTCACGCCTGCCGTCGATCAGGAATGGCTGCCCGGGCGCCGCCTGCATGCCTCGTTCGAGTTGCAGGACGTCGCATTTCCCCGAGGTATAGAGATCGATGAAGAGAAACGGCCGTTCGAGGCGTGCCAGGTCCGAGGCCGTGCACTCGACGTCATGCGGCGAGCAGACCTGCACATGGTTGAGCGCCAGCTCCTCGAAGCCGCGCGTCGTGAGCGTGGCTTCGAAATCGTCGGGCCACGGCACGTTCGGGGTCACCGGCGTCTTCGCCTTCTGGCCCGCCTCGCGCCAGAATTCCGCTCGGCGCTTCGGCTCGATGTGCAGCGTCGACCATCGGTTGAAAATCATCGCGCAGCAGGGCGATCGAGGTCCGCGATCTGTTTTCGATCCGGCATCGGAATCACGGCCATTGCAGGGTGTGCCCGATATTTCCTCTTTCGCCCCGCCCTCCCTTCACTCGGTTTTCGGGCGAGAGAATAATCACAAAATCGATTTTTCCGCGATGGACTTGTCTATAAGCGCAGGAAAAATTGACCCCTGGCGCAGTTCACCCTCCAGCCCGGCTCGCCCATCGCGTAGCCAGCAGCGTCTCGATGTCGTGTACGCGGCGCCCTGCGGCGCAGGGTCGGCCTGCTTCACGATGCCCTCGGGCGATGTGCCAGTGACCACATGGAACCGGACCGGAATGCCATGGCGGAAAAAGGTCTCGGGATTGCCGATGTCGCCCGTCGGCCGCGAAAAGCGCGTGTCGAGCATCAGCACGCCGAGGAAGGCGCCGGCATTTTGGGTCCTGTCCGTGGGGCTGGCCATTCATTCATTCCACCGTGCTGCGGCGGTCGATCTTGCGGCTCAGCACGATGGAGGTGTGCGTCTGGTTGATGCCGTCGATCTGCCCCATCTGGTCGAGGAGCTTGTCGAGCTGTTCGGGAGTGCCGCAGCGCAGCAGGACCATGTAGTCGAACTGGCCGCTCACGGCCCATACCTCCTCCACCTCGGGCAGCCGCTCAAGCGCCTTGATGGTCGCGGGGGCGCCCTTCGCATTGACGCTGAGGCCGCAGAAGGCTCGCACCGCGGCCTGTTCGAGCCGCTGGCCAAGGCGCACGCCGTATCCCGAGACGATGCCCTCGCGCTCCAGCCGGGCAATGCGTGCGACCACGGTGGTCCGTGCGATCTTGAGCTTGCGCGCGAGGTTGGCGGCAGGCTCGCGGGCGTTGGCTTGGAGCAGCGTCAACAGATGGCGGTCCAGGTCGTCGAGTCGTAGGTCCATGGCGGCCCCTGCAGCGGAAATGAGTGGATTGTGACCCGCGCGAAGCGAATGCCCGGGCGCCGGTGTCCGGAGCATCACCATCGTCAACGCAGCGGTCGATGGACAGCGAGAAGCCGGAACAATTTCATGTCAAACTGGAATCAACGCGGGCCGTCATCTGCCACGCTTTATTAGAGAATGACGCCAGCGATCTTACGTTTTAGTCATCATGTTCAGACGCGAATTTCTTCCCCCCATGGGCCAGCTGCTGGCCTTCGAAAGCGCGGCGCGCCACGCCAGCATCTCGCGAGCCGCGCAGGAACTCCACCTGACGCAGAGCGCCATTTCGCGGCAGATCAAGCTGCTGGAAGAGCAACTGGGCACGGCGCTTTTTCATCGCGTACGGCAGCGCGTGGTGCTCACCGAAGCCGGCCGCGTGTATGCGGCCGAGCTTCGCGGCGGCCTGGACAGCGTGTCCAACGCCACCCAGCGCGTGGTGACCATGGGCGGGATGGGAGAGGTGCTCAACCTCGCGGTGCTCCCGACATTCGCAACGCGATGGCTGATCCCGCGCATGAAGCGTTTTGCCGCGCTGCATCCAGGCGTGACGGTCAACTTCGCAGCGCGGACCGAGCCCTTCGATTTCGCGCGCGAGCCCTTCGACGCGGCGATTCACTTCGGCGCCGATTTCTGGCCGGGCGCTTCTTGCGACTATCTGCTCGGGGAAAGCGTGGTCCCGGTGTGCAGCCCCGAGTTCAAGCGCCGCAGTGGCATCCACACGCGCGAGGACCTTGCGGGCCAGTGCCTTCTTCATCAGTCGTCGCGCCCCATGCAGTGGTCGGAGTGGTTCGAGCAGGTCAAGGTGAGCGCCGCGCATGCGATGCGCGGCCCGCGCTTCGAGCACTTCGCCATGCTCGCGCAAGCGGCGGCGAATGGCCTCGGCGTTGCGCTGGTGCCGAAGTTCCTCATCGAAGAAGAGCTGGCCTCCGACCGGCTGGTGGTGCTGTTCCGCGAGGCGCTGCTGACGCAGCGGGCCTACTACGTGGTGGTGCCGGAAGTCGCCGCCGAAAATCGCCTGGTGCTGGCGTTTCGCGATTGGCTGGTGGCCGAGGCGGCCGCGTCGCGGCCGTCGGGTGCCTCGTCGAAATCGACTCCGCCTGCGGCCGCCGGACGTTGAATCGCCTCGAGCAGCGGCTGGGCAAGCAGGATCACAAGGAGCACTCATTCGAGATCGAGATTGGAAGCGCCCAACCTGACGAACCGCGTCGTCGAAACGACGAAGCGTTCAGCCCTTTCGCCGATCTGCTCTCTACCATCCGTCAAGACTCGCTTCTACAGTTCTTTTCACAGGGCAACGGTGCCCCGCAGGAGAAATGAAATGACGAAAGTGAAGATCGAAAATGTGCTGGTCCTGGGCGCCGGCAAGGTCGGCAGCACCGTGGCCGACATGATCGCGGAGTACCACCGCCTGCCCGTGACGCTGGCCGACGTGAGACCGGGCCGCAATGATGAAAACGACCCGCTGGTGCGGCGCATTGCGCTCGACGTCGAAAACAACGAAGACCTGCGCACCGCGCTGCGCGCGCACTCGGTGGTGATCAACTGCCTGCCGTTCTTCCTCGCGCAGCGCGTGGCCACCGAAGCGGCGGCATGCGGCGTCCACTACTTCGACCTCACCGAGGACGTGGCGGCAACGAAAGCCATCCGCGACATATCGAAGACGGCCACCTCGGTCCTCATGCCCCAGAGCGGCCTGGCGCCCGGCGTGATCGGCATGCTCGGCGGCTATCTTGCCAGCCGCTTCGACGAACTCTACGACCTGCGCCTGCGCGTGGGCGCCCTCACGCGCAATGCCACCAACAGCCTGCGCTACAACTTCACCTGGAGCATCGACGGCGTCATCAACGAGTACTGCAACCCGTGCGACGCCATCGTGAACGGCCAGCTGGTGTCGGTGCAGCCGATGGAAGGGCACGAGACCTTCACGCTCGACGCCGAGGCCTTCGAAGCCTTCAACACCTCCGGCGGCCTGGGCACGCTGTGCGAGACGCTCGCGGGCAAGGTGCGCAACCTCGACTACAAGACGATCCGCTATCCCGGCCATTGCGACGCGATGAATTTCCTGCTGCACGACCTGCGCCTGATCGAGCGCCGCGACCTGCTGCGCCAGGTGCTGGAGCATGCCGTTCCGCACAGCCGCGAAGACGTGGTGATCCTGTTCGCCTCGGCCTCGGGCCGTCGCGACGGCCGCTTCGAGCAGGAGACGCGCGTCGCGCGGGTGTTCGGAGCGCCGCTGCGCGGCAAGGACCGCACCGCCATCGAGCTGACCACCGCCGCCGGCGTCGTCGGCGTGTTCGAGCTGCTGCGGCAAGGCAAGCTTCCCGCGCTCGGCTTCGTCGGCCAGGAGCAGGTGCCGCTCGGGCAGTTCCTCGCCACCAAGGTCGGCCACTACTACCAGGGGCTCGGCGTGGCGTCTTCCGCACCTGCGCCCAGGCCCAAGGGCGAGCCCGCGCACGCCTGACCGCCTCTCTGGCCAACCGCGTGCTGCCGGTGTGTTCCTGGCTCGCCAGCAAGGAGCTCGATCCGCTGGCGCCGAGGCCCGGAGACGTCGCGTACCTGGCTTGGGGTTTGTCGCTTCGTACCGTTACTCGAACCGTATCTCGGCCACCGTAGGCGCATTCGGTTCCCTGGTGTTGGCGTTCGCGAGGGCGCCGTCCTTTTCGATCCTGAACCAGTAGCGGCACCCGGTTCGCGAAATCATCGTCACGCACATCGCACCATCGGGGTTGAGAAACCATTTGCCCGACGCTCGGCCGGGGCCGCTCCGGTTGGCGAAGTCCACGCGGCCGTCGGCGTAGAACTGCCAGCTCGAGACCATGCCGGTCGCGAGATTGTTTGAAACGATGGGTTTGCCGATCAAGGTGCTCTCGATCTCGGTCTTGCTCAGAAACACGCGATCATGAGTGGGCGCCGACTCATCGGAGATGGCGGGGACGGCAGCAATGCAAAGCAGCGTGCGGATGGCGTAACGTGTGAACATGACATGCCCTTCTGACGTCGCCGAAAACGTCATTCGGAGGGGGCAAGCTCGGCCAAAATGTTGGCCCGTCGCGCTGAGGTGCGCGCGGTGGCGAAGTTGTTCTTCGACAAGTCTGCTCAGTTGAATCATTTCCTCTAGTAGTGGTCGGCTGTCATCCAGCCAGGTTCGCTTGAACGCATGCGTGAATGCATCCATGTACGGTTGCATGCGGGAGCCGGCGCCCCTCGGTGCGTGCACCGCTTGATCAATGAACGTTCTCGTTTTGCCGCCAGCATTCCAGGAAGCCGGCACGCATCGCGATGCGAGCCATCGACTTCAATGGCGTTACAGGGCATTAACCAAAAAGTACCCTTGTCCGGTGCATTGGGTAAGACCCATGCGCAGGAATATGGCTTGCTTTTTTCTGCTTTCCACGGCCTCTCGGGGCGGTTGTGGCCAGAAAGCGGATCGACAAAGGCGGTGTTCGATTTCAGCAATGACACAACGGTGCTCCGATTGCCCTTCGGTGAGTGACCGAAGAGCGGTCTGAGATGGCGGTCGGAGGCGACTTCGCAAGACGCCGGAGATCGCGGGAATGCACTGTGAAGGCAACTTCGATCCTGCTTGTATTTCGTTGTGTCGCATGTACTGCGCTTGTAGCACTCATGATCTGGCTGCCCTGGTCGGAGTCGAATATCTCAGCGACCTCCCGAGGCCGTGCAACGCAGCCGCCTGACGCTTTTCGCCAATCGCCGGGAGTACTGCTGCCATTGCCGCGAGGCACCCGTGGTGTGCCAAGATCGAGGCGCTGGGCCTGCAGGTGGCCGGCGGCAAGCCCGAAGCGTTCCAGAAGGTGGTACGGGCGGACGCCGCCATCTACGCGAAGATCATCAAGGACGCGAACATCCGCCTGGCGCCCTGAAGCTGCGCCACCGCTGCGCGCCAGTGCCGCGCACACGGCGCAGGGGCCTGGATCGACGGATTCCCGAGGGGCCTGGGGATGGGCCGCGCATCGGCGCGCATCCTTGTCGCTGGAGCGTACTCGCTGGGTAGTCTGCCTTCGTGCAGAACCGCTTTCGGCAAGGCCGTTCAGCTCCTGCACGCGCGGTACCGGGCACTCGCCGCAGGCGGTCGGAGGTCGGCTTCCGCTGCAAAGCCGACCTCCGCTTCCCACACAAGCTGAGGATCAGTTCTGCGCTGGCGTCGCGGCGGAAACGGCTGCGCGCAACCCCAACTCATAACTGTCTACGCCGAAACCGCAGATCTGCCCCCGCACGATCTCTGCGAAGACCGAGTGGTGGCGGAACTTCTCCCGCGCATGGATGTTCGACATGTGCACCTCCACCACGGGCACCGTCAGAATGGCCAGCGCATCGCGGATTCCGTAGCTGTAGTGCGTCCATGCACCGGCATTGATGAGCACTGCGTCCACGCCCTCCGAGAAGGCGCGATGGATGCGCTCGCACATCTCGCCCTCGCTGTTGGTCTGAAAGCTCTCGATCCCGGCACCCAGCTCCTTGCCCAGAGCTTGCAGCCGCTGGTCGATTTCCTCGAGGGTTGTCGTGCCGTACTGCTTCGGATCGCGCTTGCCGAACATGTTGTGGTTGATGCCGTGAAGCATGAGGATCTTCATGATGCGTCTCCGAAATGAGCTGTCAGACCAAGGGAATGGTCATGCGGTCGATCACGGCGCGGGTGTCGGGGCGCACGCCGCGCCACCATGCGAAGGCTTCCGCGGCTTGCTCGACCAGCATGCCGACACCATCGGCCAGCCTTGGCACGCCGGCGTTTTGCGCCAAACGCAGGAAGGGAGTGAGCCCTTTGCCGTAGGCCAGTTCATACGCCAGGCGCGCGCCCTGCAGGGCCTCGACCGGCAAGGGCGGCAACTCGCCCCTGAGACTGGCCGAGGTGCCGTTGATGACGATGTCGAATTTTTCGCCCGAAAGATCACCGTAGGCGCATCCCTCGACCTTGCCGTGAGCCGCGAACTGCCTTGCAAGATCGTCCGCCTTGCCCTGCGTACGGTTTGCGAGCACCAGCACCGCAGGTTGCTGTTCGAGAAACGGAAGCAGTGCGCCACGGACCGCACCACCGGCGCCGAGCACCAACATGCGCGCCCCCTTGAGCGCGAAGCCAAGGTTGCGTTGGATGTCATTGGTGAGCCCCAGGCCATCGAAGTTGTCGGCCACGATACGGTCACCCTCGAACTTGAGTGCATTGGTCGCGCCTGCAAGTTGCGCGCGTTCAAGCCTTTCCGTGGCCAAGGCAAAGGCCTGAAGCTTGAACGGCGCCGTCACGTTCATGCCGCGTCCGCCAGCGCTGCGAAATGCATGCAGATCGTCGGCGAAGTGATCGAGAGATCCTTCGATCGCGCTGTAGTCGATGTCCTGTCCGGTCGAGGCTGCAAAACTGCCGTGGATGTAGGGCGACTTCGTGTGCCCAATGGGGTTGCCGATGACGGCGTACTTGTCGGTCATCTCGAGAAACTCCTTATGCGCTGTAAAGCACGCCGTCGGCCTGCATGTCTGCGATCTGTGCGGCGTCGAAACCCAGGCTGGCTGCGATTTCCGCGTTGTGCTCGCCCAACTCGGGCGCGACCTGCGTGATCGAGGTATCGCCGCCCGACATGCGGAAAGGCAGGTTCGGCAGGCGGATCTTTCCGAGCACCGGGTGGTCCTGCTCGACCACCATTCCGCGCGCCTGGATCTGTGGGTCGGCCAGCACTTCGTCGATGCGCTGGACCTTCGCGGCCGGCACGTCGATGCCGTCCAGCATCTTCAGAAGTGCCGCCACCGGTCTTGCCGATACCCAGGGCTTCACCACTTCGAGGATGCCGGTGCGCTGTGCGTTGCGACCCGCCGAGGTATGCAACATCGTGTCGGTGCCGAAGCCTGCCGGGCCACCTGTCTGTTCCACCAACGCAGCGAACCTCTTCCAGGCGTCGTCGACTTGCGCCGCGATGACGACGTCGCCGTCCTGCGCGCGGAACACGCCGTAGAGCGTCGAGTTGGGCATGTCGTGCCCTGTCTGCACCGGTACTTCCTTGCCTCCCGACAGCGTGTAGCACTGCACCGCGTATTCGTGCATCGACACCAACGTGTCGTACAGCGCCATGTCGATGTGCTGCCCGCGCCCGGACTTCACCCGACCGAGGAGGGCCGCATTGATGGCCGCCACCGCATGGATGCCGGTGTACATGTCGCCTAGCGAGATCCGCAGCAGAGGCGGCGCTTCACCGGGATTGCCGACCATCTGCATGATCCCGCTCTTGGCTTCGGCGATGAGGCCGAAACCGGCGCGGTGCGAGTCGGGGCCGGTATGGCCGTAGGCCGAAATCGAGCAGTAGACGAGGCCGGGGTTGGTCTCGGCCAGTTCGGCATACCCCAGGCCGAGCTTGTCGAGTGCTCCGGGCCGGTAGTTCTCGACGAACACGTCGGCACTGTCGACGAGCTTCTTCATCAGTGCGCGGCCGCGGGGATCCTTGGTGTTGACGCTCAACCCCTTCTTGCCCATGTTCTGCTGCAGGAAGTAGCCGCTGTGGTCACCGACGAACCAGGCATGCTGGCGGCCTGCGTCGCCCGACCCCGGGCGCTCGACCTTGATGACTTCCGCACCCAGTGCAGCGAGGCAGCGCCCCACATACGGACCGGCCAGGAAGTGGCTGTAGTCGATGACGCGCATGCCGGCCAGCGGCAGCGCTTGTTGCGATGACGCGCTCATGCCGGCCTCCTTGGCACCATCACACGGTGCTCGCCCCTCTGCACGACCTCATCGCGCTGGTTGATCAGTTCGGACGGCAGCACGAGGATGCCCCAGCCCGGCTTGCTCTTCGATTCGCGCTTGGTGCCCACGTGGAACCTCACTCGCACCGTGTCGCCCAGCTTGATCGGGCCAACGAAGCTCCATTCCCAGCCCAGCGACATGCCGGGCATGAAGCGCATGTCGCTCCTGGTCTTCAACCCGTCGGCGATCGACAGGCCGAACAGGCCGTGTGCCACGCGGGTGCCAAACGGCGTCGTGCGGGCATAAGCCTCGTCTGTGTGCACGGGGGTGTGGTCGCCGCTGAGGTCGGCGTAAGCCATCACGCGCGCCTCCGTCACTTCGTAGGGCGGGCTGACGCAGGTGGCGCCGACGACGGCGTCGTCCCAATACTTGTCTTCGATGGTCAGTGATGTCATGGGTGTCTCTCCTGGATTGAAAGGTTCAGGCGCGTGGATCGATGGCAAGCGCGCGGGCCACGGTGCCTGCGCTGGCCTGGATGAATTCGACGGCCAGGCCATCCGGCAGGCGCAGCCAGTTGCGGCCTTGCGGCATCTCGGTGACGCCGAAGGCTTGTGCAGCGGCGAGTGCGGCCTCGAGGTCTTCGCACATCACGCCGATGTGGCCGAGGCGGCCCTCGGGTCCGGCGTAGTCAGGCTTGGCCATGAACTGCATGCCGCCGAGCGTCCAGTATTGGATGGGCTCCTCGACGGTGCCTTGCACCTCGCGCATCGTCATGCCGCAGACATCGTGAAAGAACCGGATGTGCCAATGGATGTCTGCCACCCAGATGGCGACATGTTCGACGTAAGCGCGCGGACGGGTCATTTCGCCTCCATACGGCGTTCGATGCCCTTGATGGCAGCGACCAGCGTCTGATTCACGGGGGTCGGCACGCCGTGTTTCAGGCCCGCGCGCACAACGGCGCCGTTGATGAAGTCGATCTCGGTGATGGAACCCTTCTCCAGGCTTTGCAGCATCGAGGTCTTGAACTCGTAAGGAAGCCCTTCGGCAGCCATCATCCAGGCGTCGCGCGGCGAGCCGATGGACAATTTCACGCCACCCGCTTCGGCAACAGCCATTGCTTCGCCCACTGCTGCAAGGGCCGCTGTCTCGATCTCCGGCACTGCGTAGAGGCTGCCGTACACCTGCCCCGTGATCGCACTCAATGCACCCGTGGAGACGTTGATGAGGAGCTTGTCCCAGATCACGCCCATGATGTTGTCGCTGACCTCGCACGGCAGCGCAGCGCGTTCGAATTCGGCGGCAATGGCCGCAGCCCGTGCACTGATGCGGCCATCGAGTTCGCCGATCACCGTGCGCTTGTTGCGTGTGCCCGCGATGATATGGCCCGGCCCGAGGAACACGCCGCCGACATAGGTCTTGCCGGCCAGCACATGCTCCGCGCCGGCGACCTCCGCCAGGATGTCTTCATGCCCCATTCCGTTCTGCAACGACATCACGGCGGTGTCCGGACCGACGACGGACAACGCGCCCTCGATGGCTGCACGCGTATGGAAGGACTTGACCAGCACGATCACCAGATCGGCCGGAGGCAAACCTTCGACGCTGGTGACGGCACGCACCTTCACCATGCGCTCGTTGTCGCCGTCCTTCATGCGCAGGCCATCGCGTCGGATGGCGTCGACGTGGGCCTGGAACGGATCGATGAGCGTCACATCGGAGCCACCCGCCGCGAGGGTGCCCCCGATGGCGCATCCGAGGGCGCCTGCGCCCAGAAAGTAGATCTTCATGCGTGTCTCCTGATGGAATGACACAACGATAGTTTTTTCAGGCCATGTCGCCAATGACATGGATGAAATGGTCTACATTCCGTTTTGAAATGGAAGCGAACGACTATCCGACGGATACGGGGACCGGCATGGTGAGCGTCAAGCTGCTGTGCCTGTTCGACCTCGTCTACAGCACACGCAGCGTGACGCGCGCGGGTGAGCAGATGGGGCAGAGCCAGCCGACCGTGAGCAATTGGCTCGGCCGCTTGAGAAAGCAACTCGGGGACGAACTCTTCGTGCGCACGGTCGACGGCATGCAGCCAACGCCGCGCGCGACGGAACTCATCGTTCCTGTACGCGAAGCCTTGGCGGCATTGCGTCGTGTCGCTGCGCCCGAGCCGGCCTTCGAGCCGGCCAGCGCCACGCGGCGCTTCCGCATCTGCATGACCGATGCGAGCCACATCACATTGCTGCCGCAACTGCTGGCGCACGTGCGCGCGGCTGCGCCGGGCATCGTCCTGGAGGCCGCACGCATCGACGAGCAGACCGGGCCGGCGTTGCAATCGGGCCAAGCCGACCTGGCCATCGGCCTTGTGCCTTGGCTCGAGTCAGGTTTCTTCCAACAGGTGCTCTATCCGCAGGACTGGGTGTGCCTGGTCAACGCCAAGCATCCGCGTGTGAACGGCAAGCGCATGGGCTTGCGCGAATACCGGGCCGAAGCGCACATCGGCATCTCCGGTGGAACTGGCGTTCAGTTGCTGGAAGCCGCGCTGCAGCGTCACCGCGTGGTGCGACGCATCCTGCTGGAACTCCCGGGATTTCTCGGTCTGGCCGCGATCGTGTCGACCACCGACTTGATCGCCACGGTGCCGCGACAGATCGGCGAGACGCTGGCACGGACAACCGGCCTTTCGGTGTTCGATTGCCCCGTGCCCGTGCCGCCTTTCACAGTCAAGCAGCACTGGCACGCCCGATACAACCAGGATCCGGCAAACCGCTGGCTGCGAGGCCTGTGCGAGCACCTGTTCGCGCGAAATTTGCGAAAGGCTCGGTGAAGACCGTGCGCGCCTGGTGGCAACGAGTACCCGCTTACTTTGCAAACGACTGGCCTGCGCGAATGCTCCGATTGAAATTTAGTGTTGACGAAGCCGGCCCAGATACAGAGGCATACGCAAACCGGGCTCCAGACGCTCCGCGCGCCGAACAATCTTCCCATCAGTCCGGAAGGCGCATGCGGATCCGGCTGACCACCATTCCGGTGCTCATCAATCACTTCGGATTCAAGGAAATTTCAAATGACCGATTCCTCTCAGTTGCCCCGTCGCTCTTTCCTGGCCAAGGCGGCGCTCGGCGTAGCTGCCGTCCAGCTGACTTCGATCGTGCCCGCCTTCGCCCAATCTGCCGGCACAGGCGCCGTCAGACGCCTCGAGCCGCTCAAGAGCATCGACGCCGGCAGCCTCAGCATCGGATATTTCGAAGCAGGTCCGGCCAACGGCGCGCCTGTGATTCTTCTGCACGGCTGGCCCTACGACATCCACATGTTCGTCGACGTCGCACCACAACTGGCCGCCGCGGGCTTCCGCGTGATCGTGCCGTACCTGCGCGGCTATGGCACCACCCGGTTCCTGTCGGTCGACACCCCGCGCAACGGCCAGCAGTCGGTCGTCGCCGTCGACATCATCGCGCTGATGGATGCGCTGAAAATTCAGTCAGCCACCGTTGCCGGCTGCGACTGGGGCGCACGCACGGCATGCATCATGGCCGCGCTGTGGCCGGAGCGCGTGAAGGCGCTGGTGTCGGTCAGCGGCTACCTCATCGGCAGCCAGGAGGCCGGCAAGATCCCCCTGCCCCCGCAGGCCGAGTTGCAATGGTGGTACCAGTACTACTTCGCGACCGAGCGTGGCCGCGCGGGCTACGAGAAGAACCGCCACGACTTCGCCAAGCTCATCTGGCAGATCGCATCGCCCAAGTGGAACTTCGATGCGGCCACCTTCGATCGCAGCGCCGTCGCGTTCGAGAACCCCGATCACGTGGCCATCACCGTGCACAACTACCGCTGGCGCCTGGGCCTGGCCGACGGCGAGGCGAAGTACCAGGCACTGGAAGACCGGCTCGCCAAGGCGCCCGTGATCGGCGTGCCGACCATCACGCTGGAGGGCGACGCCAACGGCGCGCCGCACCCCGAGCCCAGCGCCTATGCGAAGAAGTTCTCGGGGCGCTACGAGCATCGGCTGGTGAGCGGCGGCATCGGCCATAACCTGCCGCAGGAAGCACCCGAGGCCTTCGCAAAGGCCGTGATCGACGTCGCGCGCGGGTGAGTCGCGTCCGCCGTCGTCGAGCAATCACCCCCAAGGCACAGGAATACAAGCCATGTGGAACATCCATCAGGCATACATCGATGGGACCTTCGTGCCCGTACAGGGCAGCGAGCGGCTGGAGATCGTCAACCCCGCAACCGAGCAGGTCATCGGCACAGTGACCTTGGCGAACCGCGACGATGCGAAGCGAGCGATCGATGCGGCCAATCGGGCACAGCCGGGGCTGGCCGGCAGCACCAAGGCACAGCGCATCGAGATGCTCAAGCGCCTCGAGGCGGCCGTGCTGGCGCGCACCGACCAGATCTGCGAGGCCACGATCGAGGAGTACGGCGGCCCTTTGGCCCGCTCGCAATGGGTCAGCAACTACGCCTCGCAGTGCTTCGCGAGCACGGCACGGATGCTGCAAGACTACGTCTTCGAACGCCGCTTGGGCGACGCCACTGTGGTGATGGAGCCCGTCGGCGTCGCCGGCCTCATCGCCCCCTGGAACAGCACGGCCGGAAGCATTTGCAGCAAGTTGGCATCGGCCATCGCCGCGGGCTGTGCCTCGGTCGTCAAGCCCAGCGAGTTGGGCCCGCTGCAGGCGCAGGTCGTGACCGAGGCATTGCATGACGCGGGCCTGCCGGCCGGCGTCGTCAATGTACTGCTCGGGCGCGGCGGCGATGTCGGCGACGAGATCTCTACCAACCCGGGAATCGCAAAGATTTCATTCACCGGTTCCACGCAGACCGGCAAGCTCATTGCGCGCGCGGGCCTGGATACCATGAAGCGCGTGAGCCTGGCGCTTTCGGGCAAGTCGGCCACCGTGATACTGGACGACGCCGACCTGGTCGCCGTGTTGCCCATGGCGCTGAACGCGGCCTTCACGAACAACGGCCAGGCCTGCGTGGCCGGCACGCGACTGCTGATCCCGAACGTGCACATGACGCAGGCGATCGAACGCCTGCAGGCCACGGTGGCCGCCATGCGCGTGGGCGATCCGCGCGACGCCGCCACCGCCGTCGGGCCGCTCGCGAGCAAGGCGCAGTTCGAGCGCGTGCAGCATTTCATCCGCCGCGGTCTGGCGCAGGGCGCGACGCTCGTGGCCGGCGGCGAAGGCCGCCCGGACGGTCTTGACAAGGGCTGGTTCGTGCGGCCCACCGTATTCGCCGGCGTGCGCAACGACATGGACATCGCACGCGAGGAAATCTTCGGGCCGGTGCTCTCGGTGATCGGCTATGACGACGAGGATGAAGCCGTTGCCATCGCGAACGACTCCGTGTACGGCTTGCAGGCCTACGTCTTCTCGTCGCAGCCGATGCGCGCCCTCGGTGTGGCCTCGCGGCTGCGCGCCGGCACGGTGCTGGTCAATCGCATCACGCCCGAATTGATCGCGCCATTCGGCGGCGTCAAGCAGTCGGGCATCGGCAGAGAATTTGGCATCTTCGGCATGGAAGCATTCCTGGAGCCCAAGACCATTGCCATCCCGAACGGCCTTGTGCTGCCCCGTCAGGCAGCTTGAGCACGATCGCTCGCCGGTTGGGTTCACGGCCCCGCGCGCCGGGGGCACGCCCTACGCCGCCGAGTCTCCCAGCAACCGTTGGGCTGCTTGCAGATCTGCAGTCTCGAAGCCTTCGGTGTAGCGAGCGAGGACGCCCGCGAGCCCAGACCGTACGTTTACATCTCAGATCCAGACTCGCGATAGCTAAAGCCGCCCGAACACCCTATTGCATGACGAAATCGCCTCCCGCACGCGACTCCGTCAATTCCTATTTACGGCGGTCCTCGATGAGAACTCAACCCACGGTGCCGCATAACCAATTGAACCACGTCAAACTTTCTATCCAGGAAATGGACCGCTAAATGCCTTGGAGCACGCCGATCCTAGAACCCACAGCTCCATTTCCCGCGCCTGGATGACCAACTTCCTTCAGGGTGAGGATCACGCCCAGGACGGCAATCCTCTTATCGACGTCAACTCGGTGCAGTCGAGCGATCTGCTCGGAGTTCGAAAAGAGTCGAGAGTATTAGCTCATAACCTTGGTGCGGAAGAATCGAATTTGTGTTCATCTCGAGCCACCAAAGTCTTTGCTCCGCGTCAACAACCGCGTCCACGCTGCACATCAACGGCACGCTCGCGGTTTGCTGCAGTATCTGAGCCGCAAACTCCCCCATTTCATTCAGCTGAGAGGAACTTGACTGCAGAAGATCCGGCAAGCCGTTCACGTCGACGCTCTTTCGCCGATCTTCAAAGGTACGCCCGTAGCGGAAGTCGATCCAAAAGGCTCGGCCGTTCTCTGGAACGCCATCCGGGTCGATGCTCTGGAACCTTAACGTCGAGCGCACGATCTCATCGCTCACCAGTCCCGCCGCGCCGATGTCTTGAGCAATTCTTGCTTTCGCCAAAGCTATGGCTGTATGAACGCCGTCGGCCTGAACAACCGGATAGTCCTGCACATGCGCAAAGAATGGTTGTGAACCCCAAAACCAAATCTTGGCCATGCGGCCAGCTATGAACTGCTCGGGGAACGCCTGACCTCGACCGGCGGCGAGATTCGGCTGCACCGCATCGGTGATCGGTGTGCCTGCCTGATACGGACCACTGATGTCATAGCCGAACGAACCTTCCGATCGCTTCAGGATGAAGTCGGCATCGGGCTGCTCGCCAAGCTTCCATTGAGTCGGAACTCGAATTCCCTGAGCCGCGGCATCCCGCTTGAACAACAGCTTGTCTGTGGACCAGCGAGACGTGTAGGGCCGATACGGCAACCAGCCACCGAACCCTACTGCATGCTCCGTGAGAACCTGCGAGTGAACGAATTGGCCGCCCACCCGTGCCGGAAACATGGGGTGAAGCCGAAATCCAGCGCCTTGGCGTTGCAGACGTAATTCGAATGTGCGCATGTCCAGTTGCGCTTCAGCATCGTTTGCCGTCGCCCACTGCATGACAGTGCGGAAGTGATCAAGAACAGTCGAAATCGCCATGAGAGGGACCTGCTATCAGGCCAGAGGATGGGGAAAGAGACCACGTTTCACAAAGTGCGCCATGCCGCGAGGCACGGCGTCTCGTCCGAACGCGATCGGAATCGTATCGGCGATCAGCACACGCACCGTATGAATTCGCCGTCCATCCAAAGACGCAGGAGCTTCGCTTGCGCTGAGATCAACCCAGCATGCGGGCTTGCCGGCACTGCGTAGCCGCTGCTTCACACTGCGTGGCCACCTGGCTTCCAGCGCCTCCATAGTTTCGCTGCTTGCGTCCGCAAAGAGCGCTAGCGCTTTCTCAAAATACCTGCGCTGCGCGTAGAGGTCACCATGGTCGCTTGGTGAATGGATGGCGCTTGGACTGATGGGCCGACGCGGCGTACCGAGCAGGCGCGCATTCGCAGCCACAGATGCTTCCGTCAAAGCTCTGCCGAGCGACTCTTCAGCACTGCCAGCACAGGCAGAGCCCAAAACGAAAAAGCCTTGCTTTGGCGAGATCACCCCTGCGATCGCCACAGGCCCCAAATCACCTTGTACCGCCCCGAGAACGACCCGCAGACCCAGTTTGGACAAGGAAGAAACTCGCGCAGCGAGGTCAACCGAAAGCGAAGTTGGAGAGACTTCAGAGCACGGTCGCTGCGCCAACCAATGGCGCAGAAACGCGTCTCGCTCGATGATTTCATACGCGGCGCGCTCGCGCGCCACGGCAACGTCGACGTCGCTTGCGCAGCCCGAGGATGTCACCTTCATCAACGGCGAAATACGCGCTTTTGCGGGCAAGCTGCCAATGCTGAAGACGCATTCCGCGGGCAGCCAGACGTCACCGGCCTTCTCCAAACTCCGCCCTTTGACCCAATGTCGCTCCTCATTGGGGTCGTATGCTGCGACGCCCAGCACAGCATTCGCGTACTGCTCAGACGCAAAGCATCCCCAGCGGCGCGGATCCACCGTTAGCCTCATCGCCATGCCAGTCGCGCGGGTCAACGGCAGGCTCACTCTTCGATAGCTGTAGCGCTCCACGATTTCGGACACAGCGATGTCACATGCTGTCTTCGCATCAGGAGAGCGACCCCAGCCGACAATGCCTGCTGTATTGGCGCCCAAAAGCTCTGCGCGTACGACATGGGTGACCTGTTCGCTGCCGTGAACAGGGGCCGCAGGCATCCAGCGGAGTTTTAACGAGGGCTCGGGTGCCGAACGCTGCGGCACACGTGACCGAATGGTGGCGCAACCGATGATTTCGTGCGCCTCGACGCCGCAGAGAAGGCTCAGGCGACTTGACTCGAATTCGAGATCTTGCGAGAGCTCAAAGGGCACCTGCCGCAGTGCATCTTCTGCGCGCTGCAAAGCCGCTCCGGTGGTGAGCAACTGCCGACGTGTACGCGATCGAGAGTCTTCATCGTGCTCCTCAGAACGAATCGCAGCAACAACCACTAAAGCGTGCGCATGTTGCAGGCTTTCTGGATTCGCAATGGCGCGATAAATGTCGCGCCACATCAAGGACGACGAGCGCGCATGCACCTCCACCTCTCGCCCTGCGATCCGGGCCAAGTCGGCGCCAGTCAATGACTCACCTCGAGAGCCCTCAGGAGCAAAAATGAAGGATCGAACGGCTGCCACACGCATCGCGGCTGAGCCTTCAGCAATGTAGGGCGCAAGCGCATGCGCGACGAGCTCCAGCGCCTCTTCCAGACCAGCAACGCGCGACTTGGGCCATCGAGCCGGCTCGCTGACCGCCTGCCAATCAAGCTCGTTTTCGCCTGCGGAAGTTTGAACTGCTGCCGCCGAAGATGAGGCCAGCGCACGCAATGCGACCGTCGAGGCGTCGACCAACACCCCCGACGAGAGCATTGCGCGCAGGAACCCTGCGAACGAGCTGGCGCCCCACTTCCTCTGCGCCAACGCTTCAACCTCGCTCAAGGAGCGATCACCGTCGCACCAGTCGACCAACCCTTTGAGGAATCGTCCGGGCGCTTTTACCTCTAGCTCGCCCCCCTGGCTGCGCAACCGAAGGAGGCCGCCTCGAATCTGCACGCAGCCAGCAAGACACGGCCGCGGATGTCCGGCCGCATCTTTCTCCCGTGGTTTCAAGGAACCGCAGTCAGGCACTCTGCAGGCTGAACTTGCGCACGAACGATTCAGCGTGCGAGTCGGCCTGCATTCCGGTCCAGCCTGCTTCAGGCCGTTGCCTGCCCGTTCCGTGCGAATAGGCAGCAAAGCCTTCGACGAACACGCTGCACGCGTTCGTGGTCACGATGTTGTACAGCTGCGTCGACGGCTCCATGTGATGGTAGATCGGACGCACGTGCAGCCAGCCCGTCGTATGTGCCACCTGCTCCGGCAGATCGAAGGCCAGTGCATGGGGCGCACCTTCGATCTTGGGCTCCACGGCATTGCGCTGCTCGTAGAGGTAGTGGCTCAGGTTGTACACACCCCAGTTCTCGACTGTTCCATCGTCTGTGCGGCGACTCGTCCACAGCGGGTGCTCGTCGGTCACAAACAGGCACTCGTCGCCCACGCCGCGGATTTCCAGTACGCGGCGTGTCATGCCCAGCACCGGGCGCTCAAGCATGCGAACGCGATCGGGCCCCGACATGGTCATGACCATGTCGCCCACCTGCACGTCTTCCACCGCTTTTTGCGAACCGTCGGCCATGAGCACACGGTTGCCGGCCAGGAAGCAAGTGCAGCTGTTGCACGAGTAATCGGTCAGCAGATCTTCGGCAGGCTTGCTGCGGTAGGGGCGAACCGTGACCGACCAGCCCTCCTTGGCATCTTGCTCTGGCGCTCTGCTGCTCACACAGCTTTCCGCACCATCAACGAACAGCGGCATTTCCTTTTGAATCGATCCCATTTTTCAGCCTTTCGTATTCATTCGAATCGCAACGGACATCCGCGAGCCCGACCGTCCTCGCGACCTGTGCAGCCCCAGTCGATGTGGCTTGCATGGAGCTTATCCGTCGCTTCGCAAAGTTGTTTAGTGACCCAGCGGCGCCGAACACTTTGGCGCCCGCTAAACAAATGTCACGGCGCGTGGATGTATTGCCAGGAACCGTGCGCCGATCCTCGACCTGCAGGTCGGATGGGCAGCCACCAGGGACATAGCCCTGGATATTGCATCCGATCTGCCAGGCAGCGGGCGCAAGGCAGGCCGAATGCGCGCGGAGTGGATCCATCCAAGACACGGGTATAAAAATGGTAGCGATCGTCAGCGGCAACAGTCTCGGCCTGAGTTTGACGTCTTTGGCAACCCTTGGGCAGCGCGGCACGCAAGGTGCAGCCGGCCAAGGGCGCAACGGCGAGCAGGCGTTCGTCAACCTTACGAACGGCAACCTGGTCCTGCAGGACTTCGACGACAAGCTAGTCGGGCGCGGCCTGGACATCAGCGCCGCGCGGACCTACAACAGCCAGGGGCTGCTCAACGACGATAACGGCGACAACTGGGTGGTTGGCGCCTACGGTCAGAGCGTCAAACTGCTCAGCGGCACGCTGGGCGCCGCGAGCAGCACGCTGGTGCGCGTGGACCGAGATGGCGCCGCGGCAACCTACACCTGGGACGCAGCGCGAAGTCTTTACGTCAGCTCCGCGGGCGCGGGGGCGTTCGACACGATCGCCTATGACGCCACTGCCCAGCGCTTGAACTGGACCGACGGCGACACCGGCTTGCAGGAGAGCTACGAGTCGACGTCCCTTGGGCGCCTGCTGACGGCCAAGGATCCTGCCGGCAACACGCTCAGCTATACCTACAACGCCAACGGCACCCTGCAGAAGATCGCCGACGCCAACGGCGAGACCACCTACTTCGACTACACCGGAACCAACCTCACGCAGATCCGCACCGAGGCAACCGGCAACGTCGTCCTCACCCGGGTGCGTTACGCCTACGACGCGTCCAATCGGCTGACGAGCGTAACCGTGGACCTCACGCCGGACGATAACGTCGTGGCGGATGAAAAGACCTACGTCACGACTTACACCTACGACGGCACAAGCAAGCGCGTGGCATCCGTCACGCAAAGCGACGGCACCAGCCTGGCTTTCAAGTACACACTGGTCGGCGCTGACTACCGCGTCTCCAGCGTCAAGACCGGTGACGGGCGGACCACGCTCTATTCGTACGACACCACCAACCGTGCAACGACCGTGATCGACCCCATGGGTCTTCAAACGGTCTACACCTACGACGCCGCGGGCCAACTCACGCAGATCCAGGCGCCCACAGTGGGTGGCGTCTCGCAGACGACGCTGTTCAGCTACGACGCCGCCGGCAACATCACCTCCGTCACCGATCCCCAAGGTTTCACGGTGACGATGCAGTACGACGCATACGGCAACCAGACGCTGCAGCGCGACGCCGCGGGCAACACGATCACCCGGACGTTCGACGCGCGCAATCAGCTGCTGACCGAGACGGTCTACCTGACACCCGATCCCGACGGTGCAGGCGCCGCGCCGCCCACTCAACCGCTGACGACGCGCTACATTTACGACGCCGCGGGCAAGAACCAGTTGCGTTTTGTCGTAAGCGCAGAAGGCCGAGTCACCGAGTATCGCTACGACAGCTACGGCCAGCGCACGTCGGCCTTGCAGTATGCCGGCGGCAAATACGACGTTTCTGCCCTGACCACGACCGCCGTGCCGACAGAGGCGCAACTGGTCACCTGGAGCGGCACCCAGGACCGCACACAGGCCAGCCGCACCGACACGGTCTACGACGCGCGCGGCCAGGTGCAGAAGGTGACGGTGTTCGGCACGGTCGACGTCAGCGGCAACGGCGTGGCCGACGCCACCCAATCGATCACCCAGTATGTCTACGACCGCGCAGGCCTGCTGCTGAGCAGCATCAGCGCCACCAATGGCACGACCCAGTTCACCTACGACGGCAAAGGTCGCCAGCTCTCGAGCCAAAACGCGCTAGGGCAGACCACCCTCACGAGCTATGACGACGCGAACAACAAGACCGTCGTCACGCTCGCCAACGGGCTGATTACAACTAGCGCCTACGACAAGAACGGGCGCCTGACCAGCATCACGCAGAGCTCGGCGCAGTCGACCAACCTCGGCACGGCCTCCAACACTTATGACGACGCCGGTCGCTTGATCCAGCAAATCGATGCAACTGGCGTTGTGACAGGCCGCGTGTATGACCTCGCCGGTCGCTTGGTCGCAGAGATTGACGGAACGAACCGCGTCACCGAGTACTTCTACGACAGGAACAACCAACTTACGCAGAAGATCGTTTATGCGACGGCCGCCAACGCGACCGCTGTCAGCAACTACTACTCAGACCCGAGTTCGGTGCCGGCGAGCAACCTGAACAACATCCGCCCGGCAAGCACTACCGCCGACCAAAAGTCCTGGCGCATCTACGACAGCGCCGGACGCCTGGTACGAACCGTCGATGCCGCTGGCGCCGTCACGGATCTGCGCTACGACGGGGCATCCCGTCTGACTGGCACGACACAGTACGATCAGGTCATCGCCACAGGTGCGCTGACCAGCGCGCCTGCGCTCGAGAACACGACACCTACTGCGGACGCCAACAAGGACCGGGTCACGCGGCGCTTTTACGACAACGATGGCCTGCTGCTGGGCACGCTGGACGCAGAAGGCTATCTCACCGAATCGCGCTACGACGGCAAGGGGCGCCTGATCACCCAGATTGCCTACGCGACCGCGACGACGGCATCCTTGCGTGCAAACGGAAGCATCGCGCAGCTGATTCCGGGCAGCAACGCGCAGGATCAGACCTCGCGTTGGTTGTATGACGATCAGGGCCGCGTGCTGGCGCAGATCGACGCCGAAGGCTACATGACGGAATTCGTGTACGACGCCAACGGCAACGTCACGACGTCCACTCGCTACGCCACGCAGGTCAACGCCACGTTGCTGTCACAGATGACGACGGCCACCACCGTGGCGACCCTGCGGCCGGCCACGGCTGGCGGCGTACGCACAACCGCCAGCGTCTACGACAAGCTCAACCGCGTCACCCAGCGCACGAACTACGAAGGCACCGTCTTCCAATACGAGTACGACAACGTCGGCAACCTCGTGAAGACGACGAATGCCGTGGGCACGGCCGAAGTGCAAACAGTCAATGCGCGCTACGACCTGCAGGGACGGCTCACGGGCGAGCTGACGGCCGAAGGCGGCGCATTGCTGGTGGCCGGGCAGACGCAAGCACAAATTGACGCGATCTGGTCGCAGTACGGCCTCACCCACGCCTACGACGCGGCCGGCCGCCGCGTCAGCACGACGGATGCGTACGGGAACAGAACGCTGTACTTCTATGACAAGGACAGCCGGCTCACCCACACGATCAACGCCCTGGGCGAGGTCACGGAGCAGCACTACAACGCGCTCGGCCAGCTCGATTCAACTACACGCTATGGCACCCGGCTGGCCAGCCTGACGGACCTGAGCGGCGGGCTCGTCACCCTGGCCTTGACCACGGCCGTCACCGGCATCAAGAACACCACGCTCGACACCACACAGACCTTCAGCTACAAGCTGGCCGGTCAGGTCGCGAGCGCCGCGGACGCCCTCGGCAACGTCACCCAGTCGAGCTATAACGCCTTCGGCGAACTGACGGGCCGTACGCAAGCCCTGGGCAGCGGACAGCAATTGGTTCAGTCGATGACGGTGGACCGCCGCGGGCTGGTCACCGGCACGGTCTCCGATGCCTCTGGAATCAACGCGATCACGAGCGCCGTCTACGACGCGTTTGGACGCGTCAAGAGCAGCACCGACGCCAATGGCAACGTGCGCCAGCAAAGCTTCGACCGGCTCGGGCGTACCGTCAGCACGACCGACGCGCTCGCTGCTGTGCGCTCCAGCACCTATGACGCATTCGGGCGCGTGATGACGCAGACCGACGCGCTCAACCAGGTCACCACCTTCACCTACAACCAGACACTGCGCAGCGTGGCGGTGAAGACGCCCGAGAACATCACGGTCACTACCGTGTACACCCGGCTGGGCCAGACCCAGAGCGTGGTGGATGGCAACGGCAACACCACTACCTACACGTACGACAAGAACGGCAATCAGCTCACCGCGGTGACGGCGCTGACGACCACCGCAAACACCTACGACCGTGCCGGTCGCCTAGCGACCACCAAGGACGCCAATGGCACGGTTGTCACGCTGGGGTATGACGCCGCCAGCCGAGTGCTCACGCGCACCGTCGACGCGACCGGGTTGAATCTGATCACCACGTACGCGTACGACCCCAAGGGCCAGCAATACACGGTGACGGACCCCAACGGTGTCGTCACGCGCATCACCTACGACCTCAAGGGTCAGGTCCTCAGCCGTGCGGTCGACCCCGCAGGGCTTAACCTTCTCACGCAGTACACCTATGACGGTGTGGGCAACACCCTCACCGTCATCGATCCGAACGGCGTGACGACCCAGTACGTCTACGACAAGCTCGGTCGCCGCACGCAGACGCGCGTGGACCCCGCCGGCTTGAACCTGACGACGGCCTATGCGTACGACAAGAATGGCAATGTCACGAGTCGCACGGATCCCAATCTACAAGTCACGCGCTACGCGTATGACGCAGAAGATCAACTGATCTTCACGCTGGACCCGCTAGGCAACCTGCAACGGACCAAGTATGACGCCGAGGGGCGCGTCATCCAGACCGTCGGCTACGCAGCCCCCATAGACGTCACCGGGCTCGGAGCAGCGCCGACGGTCGCACAGATCGAAGCCAAGGTCGCCGCGATCGTCAACACGGCCAAGGATGCGATCGAATACCGTGTTCTCGACAAGAACGGGCGCATCGTCGCGACGGTGAACGGCTTGGGCGAGGTCGTCAAGTTCGTCTATGACGGCAATGGCAACGTCATTGACCGCACGGCCTACGCCAACAGGATCACGCTTGCGAGCTGGACAGTGGGCAGCGTGCCCGCCCCCACGGCCGATGCCACGAGAGATCTACGCCTGCGCACGGTGTACGACCAGCTCAATCGGGCCATTTACACGATCGACGGCACGGGCGCCGTTACGCGCAATATCTATGATGCCAACGGCAATGTCGTCGAGCACCTTGCGTACGCGACCCCGGTCCCTGTCGCGACCGCAGCCACCGCCAGCGCTCTTGCCGCGGCCGTTCTGCTGGCGACCAATCCTCAGCAAGCAGGCACCAACCTCCTGACGCAGAGCGAGTTCGCAAATGGCGTGACCGATCTGCAAGCCAAGGGCGGCGCTGTAACGACGGCGACAATGACCGGGCTGGCGGGTGCCATCAGGCTTGACAAGGACCCGAGCGTTAGCACCTACGCCTACAAGTCACTGACTCCAGCGCCGATCTCAGGATTGAGCTACACGCTGTCGGTGATCGTGGAAATGGAAGACGGTTTGCCGCCCTCCTTCGGCAGTGCCAGTGTTAGCACAGCCACGAATTCTTTCGGGCTGGCGTTGTTCTCGGGTGCAACCAATCCGCTGAAATACGTGGTCCAGGACCTCGGGGGCGGGCGCTATCGTGTGTCCGTGACTGGCGTGGCGCCACCGGCTGCGAATGCATATTTTGGCGTAGTCAAGTACACGGGGAATGACGCTCGCGCCTTCCGCGTCTCGGGCTTCCAGGTGGAACAGGCCGAAGTTGCCAGCCGCTACACGACCACCACCACGGCAGCGGTGGTTCAAGTGGCGACCGGCGTGCGCGAACGCTTCGTCTATGACCGTGCCAATCGCCTGACCTGGCGCGCCGATGGCGTCGGCGCGGTCACGCAGTTGGTCTACGACAAGAACGGCAATGTACTGAAGACCATTCAGTACGCGACGGCCATCACCGGCGCGGCGTCGCTCACGACGGTTACTACAACTGCAGGCGACCGGATCACGGACTCGGTTTACGACACGGCAAACCGCCAAACATTCGTCACGGACGCACTCGGCACGCTAACCGAGACGGTCTACGACAAGAACGGCAACGTCACCACGCGCTATGCGTACTCGAAGCCGGTGGCCGTGCCTACGACGACCAGCAAGCTGACCGACGCGCAGGCCAGAACTGCGCGCGTCTACGACTACGCGGGCGGCGATCGCGTCACGCGTGCTGCCTACGACGCCGCCAATCGCCTCATCCTGAACGTCGACGCCACAGGCGCGATGGTGGAGACCTTCTACGACGCCGCGGGCAACGCGATCAAGACGACAAGCTATGCCAAGCCGATCGTTCTGACGACGCTGCAGAACAACTGGACCGCCAGCTACGCCACACTCAAGGCACTACTCGCGCTCGATACGGCCAACGATCGCACGGTCAAACGCACGTACGACAGTGCCAGCCGCCTGGTCTATACCGTCGACCCGATGGGCTTCGTGAGCAAGAACGTCTACGACGGCGTCGATCGCATCACCCAGACGGTCAACTACTGGTATGCCATCCCGGCGGCCACGGCCAGCACGACCGCCGCCGTGGCTGCGGCCATCGTGCCGCAAGCCACTTCGGACCGAACCACCAGCTTCAGCTATGACGCCGCAGGTCGTCTGCTGAGCACCACCGACGCACTCGGCTACACCGAGAGCTACACCTACAACGGCCTGGGCCAGAAGGTCACCTTCACCAACAAGAAGAGCTCGGTGTGGTCGTACGTGTACGACGCGGCGGGTCATATGACCACGGAGACCGCGCCAGCCGTCGAAGTGACGGCGGTCAAGCTGGACGCCAACGGCAACCTGGTCGTCGATGCCGCGAACTCCGCCACCGTGGGCGTCATCACCCAGTTGACTTACGACGCACTGGGCAACCTCAAGTCGCGCACAGAAGCTGTGGGGCGCCCCGAGCAGCGCGTCACCAGCTATGAGTACGACGCGGTGGGACATCAGGTCCGTACGGTTTTCCCGACGGTCAACGTGTACAGCCCCGCCGGCGATTCGCTCGCCACGAACGGCGCGGGCGGCCTTGCTTCGCGCACCGAAGTGGCTACGACGCTGGAGACACGCACGACATACGACGTGTTCGGCAACGCCATCACGAACCGCGACGTGGCTGGCAGCTATAGCTACAAGACGTACGATGTGCTGGGCCGCGTCAAGTACGACGTCGACGCGCTGGGCTTCGTCACCGGGTACGTCTACAACACCTGGGGGCAAGTCATCGAGCTGACGCGCTTCGCCAACGCCACCACCCTGGCCGACAGTTCACCAGCGAGCCTGACTGCGACACAGGTCACCACCGCAGTGAACGCGGCTGGCATCGACCATGGCCCCGACCGCAAGATCACGACGACCTATGACCGTGCCGGGCGGGCGACCAAGGTCGTTGAGCCTCAGACCTACACCTACGACTCCTCCGCCCCGGCAGGGTCGCAGTACGCCAGTGCTGGTCGCACCACGGTCAACACGTACAACGCCTTCGGCGACCTCACCCGCGTCGGCCTGCTCAAGAACGCGACCCAGAACACCTGGATCTACACAAACAACTACTACAACCTCAACGGGCAGCAGATCGCCAGCGTCGACGCGCTGGGCTATCTGACCACCCAGTCCTTTGATTCCTTCGGCAAGGTCAGCGTCCACACCGAGTTCGCCAATGCGGTCGCAAACTGGAACGCCGCCAGCGCGCCTGCGACGCCGCCCACAACCACCGCGGATGTGCTCAACGACCGCAAGACCAGCTACGCGTACGACCGCATGGGCCAGAAGCTCAGCGAGACGCGTGCCAATGTGGAGTACAGCGCAAGCAGCAACGGCACCACCTCACGGGCGGACCTGGTGACCAGCTACGCGTACGACGCGGTCGGCAACCTCACGCGCACCACCGATGCGAACGGCGGAGCCACTTACAGCTACTACGACGCGCTCGGACGAGTGAGCGCGACGGTCTCGCCGTCCACCTCCAACGGCAACCTCGTGGCCGGCACGAGATTTCAGCGTGATGCGTATGGGAACGTCGTCGTCAAGACCGAGACGCACGTCTACAAGTCAAGCGCCTCCGCAGACGCATATGCATCGGTTGGCGCCACGACGCTGGCCCCAGGTCAGAGTCTGACGCCAGGACAGAGCATCTATTCGCCCGACGGCCGCTACAACTTCACGCTTCAGACCGACGGCAACCTGGTGGTCTACGATCGCCACGACAACAACCAGGCGGTCTGGAATTCGCAGACCTCCGGAAGGGTTGCCACCAGTTTCACTTTCCAAACCGATGGCAACCTGGTTCTGAGCGGGCCGAGCGGAACCATCTGGTCCTCCGGGACCGCTACCAAGGGTGGCGCCAGCCTGGTCATGCAGGGCGATGGCAACCTGGTCCTCTACACCGCAGCCGGTGCGGCAGTTTGGTACACAGGGGGCGACAACAATGCCGCAATCAATGCCGACCGCGTGACCTACACGCAGTACGACAAGCTTGGGCATGCCACACAGAGCACAGACGCTGCGGGCTACAGCCACTACAGCTCGTACGACGCGCGCGGCAACATTGCCAAGGAATGGCAGTTGGTGACCGACGGAAACAACGCCTCGAGCACGCTGTTCCGGGCGTACCAGTACGACAAGTTGGGCCAGCAGACGCACGTCATTGACCCGGCCTCCCGCAGTCAGGTCAGCGGCGGCACTGTCACGACCGTCACGCAAGCCCAAGCTGGGTTGGTGGACACGGCGCTTGAATACAACGGCTTCGGCGAGGTCACCCGCAAGGGCGTCAACGGCGGGCGCCAGGAGTATTTCAACTACGACAACGCCGGGCACATCTGGCGCACCAACTCGGGCGACGGGGTCGACAAGGTCGCTTTGTACGACCTCGTAGGCAACCAGACGGCCAACATCACCAGCTACGGCAGCACAGCTGGCGATGTCAACCTGCTCAACAGCTACTCGACGCCTGACGCCGTGGCGGCAGCCGATCTGCGCCGCACCGACATGGTCTATGACCTGCTGGGTCACCTGGCGTCGACCATCGCGCCGCAGCGCAGCGACGCCACCGGTGGCGCGCAGGTCAGCCGTCTGTTCACCCAAGGCACGATTGCCGGATCCAGCGCACCCACCCGCGACGAAAGCGGCATGGCCAACGGCAGCGTTGGAACGAACGTCGTGAATCTGGCCTGGTCGGCGCTGCGCAATCTCGGCAGCGGCGACATCAAGGTCGTCATGGAGTACACGACAAAGCCGTACTCCGTCACGCCCGTCCCGCTGGACGCCAACGGCAATCCCGTCATGACCGATGAGAACGGTCAGCCTTTGCCGCCGCCACAAATGGTCGCGGGCCAGCCGCGCAGCCGCACGCAGATCGTCACCAACCTGGCGGAGAACACCAACAGCCTCACGATGCGCTGGGACGACGCCGCGAACGATGCGAATGGCGGCGTCGGGCGAGTCACCAAGATCACGATCTACAAGAAGGACACCTACGGCAACTGGCAGCCCGTGATCGCCGACGGCACGGTGGGCTACAGCGGTCAGGTGATCGACATCGACGCACCGACCGATCCGTCCAGTTCGATGCGCTTGCAGATCCGCGCCGCAGGCAGCACCGGCGAGACCGGCTGGAGCGACGCGCCAATGGTCAATTTCGGCGACATGCTGCGCTACAACGCCAGCGCTTTGCCGCCGGGCAACTACGAGTACCGCGTCACCCAGACGACCAGTGCGGGCGTCGCGACGGTGACCGCTCGCGGCACGGTGGTGCTGACCTCCCCTCCCCTGGCCACGATCAGCGTGCCCATGGGCTTCTACCAGACGAGCCTGTACACGGGCGGGCTGTTCACCTGGCCCTCGCCAGGCGCCTCGGTGGAGCAGACGTTCCGCTTCCGCGCCGCAGGCGGCAACGGTGCCTGGACCACGGTGGCAGTCTCCGACCGCGGCAACGGCCGCGACGGGATCGACCTGTCGGCCATCGCCGCAGGCAACTACGAGTACGAGTTGCTGTGGACCCGTTCGGGCGAAGGCGTGCCGTATGCGCACGCCACGGGCCCGATCAGTTCGACGGGCTGGGTGCTTCCTCAGTGGGTCCCGCCGGTCAACCTGCCTGTAATCACCGGGGTCTCTGTCCAGATCGTTGGTACCGGTGGAGTCGACGAGTCCAACAATCCCATCGGCACCCCGCTGACAAAGATCCAGTGGCCCTACGTCGCCTCGGACGGCGCAGGCAACGCGGTCACGTTCCGGTACCGTGTCCAAGGCAGCAACAGTGCCTGGAGCACACTGCCTATTCAGGGTGTTGCCGGCAGCGACGAGTCAAGCCAGCCGCTTGGCACGCAAAACGTCGATGTCACCAGCCTGCCAGCGGGACGCTATGAGTTCCAGATCCTGGCGACCTACACCTCCCTGGGCACCACGCAATCGGTTGCTCAGGCCACGGGGATCCTGGACAACACCCGCACCCCCATCATGGAGACGCGCTCGGGCGTCAACGTGATTCCCTATCAGGTCCAGGTGGGCTCCACCCCGATCTACGCGAGGGACGAAGGCGGCAACATCATCTACGAGACCGTCTACGAGACGCAGTACCAGACGCAGCAAGTGCCCGTGTGGGGATGGGTACAAGTGCCACGGGTGGAGGCCTATCAAGTCGCTGTCCAGGGCGGCCCCATGATTTCCGGCTACGACGAGTCGAACAACCCCATCTATGTGCGCGACGCCTGGGGCAACATCCAGTACGAGACGGTCTATCAGACGCAATACCGCGTGGTCTACGACAACGTCTGGACGGTTGTCGGCTGGCAGCCGACAACCGTTCCAGTGCAGGTGCCGGTGCAGCGTCCCGTCATCACGGGATATCAGCCGGTGTACGAGTGGCGCTACAACTATGTGCCCTACTCCTACCAAGTGCAGGTCGGGACCACGCCGATCTCGGTCCAGGACACCACGCCGCCTTACACGCCGGGGTACTGGACGCCGGCCATTCCGCCGCTGTTCGCCTCGCAGAACACCACCGGAGCCGGCAGCGCCGCAGCCAGTGAAAACAACACCGATAGTGCGGCGGCAACTCAGACGCCAACGATCCAGGGCGCGAGCACCACCACGCGCCCGGCGGTCAACCAGAACGTGGACCGCTGGGGCAACGTAGTCTCGATCAGCGACCCTCGCTCGGCCGCCTGGGTCACCACCTACCGCTACAACGCCAACAATCAGCTCGTCGAGCAGAAGCAACCCGACGCCAACGGCGCCCAAGATACAGCGGGTGCCGCGACCACTCAGCTGTTCTACGACAAGCTCGGCCGCCAGGTGGCGGTCAAGGATGCCAATGGCAATGTGCAAGGCCAGGTCTACGACGCGCGCGGCAACCTGATTCAGGAAGTGCACGCCGACGGCGGTGTGATCAACAACAACTACAACGTCTTCGGCGACAAGGTGGGCACGGTGGACGCCGAGGGGCGCTCGACGAGCTTTACCTACGACAACCTGGGCCGGCTGTTGACGACCACGCACATGGCCGCCGACATCTGGGGATGGGCAAGCCCGTTCGGCCCATCGGTGACCTCGACGACGGCGATCATCGAGGCGAATACGTGGGATCAAGCGGGACGCAAACTCACCCAGATGAATGGCGCGGGCGAAATCCTGCGCTATGCCTACGACCTGCGCGGCAACGTCATCAGCACCACCCAGCCTCTGGGGCAGGTGACGCGCGCTGCTTTCGATTCGATGAACCGCAAGGTCGGCGAATACGACGCCAACGGCGCGCTGGCCACCTGGAGCTACAACTACTTCGGGCAGCTCACGGGTCACGTCGACATCGGCGGGGCAAGCTACAGCTACACCTACGACAATGCGCGGCAGCTCACGCAGCAGACCAACTCTCGGGGCCAGAACCTCAAGTACTCGTACGACAGGGCCGGCCAGCTCCTGCGTATCGACGACGCGGGCGTGGGCAAGGTCACTACCTATGCCTACGATCTGGCAGGCCGTCACGTCCGTGAGACCACCACGCAAGGAGGCGTCGCCTACCAGGACAACCAGATGGCGTATGACGCCCTCGGTCGCCTGCGCTGGGTGGCCGACACCAACGCGTACATCTCCATCGACTACGACAAGGTCGGTAACCGCACGCACATCCACACCAAGCTGAACTACAGCGGCGTGAGCAGCCTGGTGGGACAGATCGAGCAAGCCGAAGAGAGCGACCGCTACTTCGCCTACGACCAGATGAACCGCCAGACGCTCGTGGATTCCGCCACCGGCGACGGCAGCGTGCTGGGCGCAGACGGCCACCGCCTTAGCTACGACAAGAACGGCAACCGCAAGCGCGATGAGCACGCCGGTGTGCGCATCATCCAGCAGAACGGCCAGTGGACGGCCGTGGGCGGCAATGTGGTGGAGACGTACGACTACGACAATCTCAACCGCCTGACCACCACCTGGCGCGACGGCGCGCGGGTGGAGACGCGTGGCTATGACGGCGCAAGCCGCGTCATCCAGTCCATGCCCGATGGGCTGGGTGTGGACTACGTCAACCTACACCGCCAGTACCGCGCCGTCAATGGCACCGACGCCCTGCAGGGTCGGAGCAGCCAGTATGACGCGAACGGCCGTCTGACCCACCAGAGCACGGTCGAGTACATGGCCGCCGCGAGCGTGGTCGACTACACCTATGACGCCGTGGGCAACGCGACCTCGTACCTGGTGGCTGACACGCTCAACGGCACTTTCACGAACACCGCCGTCACCGTGGAGCGCGCCGAGGGCTATCGCACCGGCTCGAGTTTCAGCGTGACCGCGCGCGCCGGCACCACTCAGATCCTGTCCCAAGGCATCCTGGCCTACAACTACGACGCCAACGGACACCTGAAGTCCACCGGCGACGCCGGCCAGGTCAACCAGCTGGACCTGCGCACCCACAACTACGTGAGCGACGCCAACGGCAACGCGCTGTATGCCTACTACGCCTACGAAGGGACCCCGGACAAGCGCGTGAACGCGCAGCGCCAGATGGTGGTCAACGGTGAAGTCCTCGGGCGCTATGGCCTGCTGACGGACAACCGCTTCGACGGCACACCGCTGGCGCAGAACGGGCCGATCTTCACCGCTCAGAGCGATTTCAGCTTCGGGTATCAGCCGATCAACGGCAACTACCCTGCCGGCACGCCGGGCAGCTACTCGGTGGGCGTGAACGACACGCTGCAGACCATTGCCAAGGGTGCCTACGGGGACTCGAGCCTGTGGTACCTGATCGCGGATGCCAACGGGCTGAGCAGCAATGCGGACCTGCGTGCGGGTCAGGTGCTGCGCATTCCAGCGGCGACCAGCGGCGCGAACAACGTCAACTCCTTCAAGCCCTACGACCCGAGCAAGATCGCCAATGACTCGGCGACGATGACGGCCATGCCGCAGAGCCAAGGCGGTGGGTGCGGCGGGCTTGGACAGGTCATCATGGCCGTGGTCGCGGTCGTGGTGGCTTACTACACGGGGGTGTACATCGGCGCAGAGAGCGTCGCGGGCTATGCAGCTGCCGGAGCGGTGGGCTCGATTGCCAGCCAGGCTGTGGGCATTGCCATTGGAGCGCAGGACAGTTTCAGCTGGAAGCAGGTGGGGCTTGCGGCCATCGGAGGCGGCGTGACGGCGGGGCTTTCCGGGGTGGATTTCACGGGCAACGTGGTGGGCAATGCCATCGTGCGCGGAGCCATTGCCAATGCCGCGTCGCAAGGCATCGCGGTGGTCACTGGCCTTCAGAACAAGTTCAACTGGAAGAGCGTGGCGGCCAGTGCGCTGAGTGCGGGGGTGGCCCAGGGGCTGAATGCAGCCATGGACTACTACCCGGGCCAGCAGGCCAACATCGCCAATCTACCGCTTGGAGCAACCACCAATTTCAACCTGGGCATGAGCCTGGTGTCGGGCATCGGGGGCAGCGTGGTGGGGCAGACGCTGCGCGGCGGCAAGGTGAGTGCTGCAACGTTGGCCGCCGACGCCTTTGGCAATGTGATCGGTGACTCGCTGGCTGCGGCCAACGGACAGAGCGGTGGCAACAGCGGGGGACAGCAAGAAGACCGTCTGGGCGACTTCATTTCGCAGAGCCAAGGAGCTTGGGACCAGCGGTATGCGAATTACCAGCAAGTGGTGGGGGCCTTTAGTCAAGCTGCTGGCGGCACAAGTCAACCGGGTACCCAGTACGCCGATTCATCGAGAGTGCTGCGCACGGGCGTGATGACGGACGCCGGAAGCGGGGGCATCAATCCTGGATCGGTCGAGTCGCTGCGCCAGCCGGATGGCACATACCGAGTGCAAATCAACGGGGTGGCTGATGAGTCACCTGCCTTTACGGATGCTGAAGTCGTTTTGATGCGCGCTGAAAACCTGGCGCGTGGTCAAGCTCTTGCTGCGCAAGACGCCACGGCATACAGCAGCGGAGTGATGGGCAACGAAGGTCGTGCAGCCGGCACACCATTGGCGCCTTTCCCGGACCGATGGGTCAACCCTGCAATGATCAACGGCTCCTTTGCTGTGGGACATTGGGAGCCGCTAGGCAACGACTCGCCGAATGAGGCAAGAAGGCTGTCGAACTATCCCTCGCGAGAGATGCAGTTGGTGGGTTACTCGAACCAACAGGCTTCGGACTTCAGTGCGGCGCAGTGGAAGGGGTTCGCTGCGGAGTACAAAGCGATCCAGGGCTCCAACTTCACGCGTGACAGCTTCTACAACGGGCTGTGGACCAAGGGGGCGCAGTTGGACATTGCAGCTGGCAACACGAATCGAGGGATCTTCGATGAGATGGCTGGCGTTGCCAGTGCGGCAGGGGCGCATGCGGATGTGGGATTGGCAGTTGGGCGCGGGATCGGGCAAGGCATCGGCAACGGGCTCGGCAACGTCGTGGGCATGGCGGGGCGGAAGAACCGAGTTGGAGCTGTGGCAATCGGCGCCAATGTTCAACCCAATCCCGAACTTGTCGGACCGTCACCAGAGTTGATCGGACCACAGCTCCCGCCTTGGAAGGGGCCTATTGACTATGGATCTCTCTTGAAGGACGGGCCAAAGGTTGGATCAGGAAAGCCCTTTACAGCGGCGCAAAAGCTAAAAGCCGAAGAACAAAATAGGATCATCAACGATGGGTTACTACGCTCTGATGGGAGCGGTAAGTTGGTCGACAGGAGTCTAAAAAGCCAATCTGGAGTGACAACACCAGTCAATGCCGCACAGTTCGACCACAAGACTCCTCGTCGTCCTGCAGATCCCAGCGTGTCTCCGGGGAGTAACAGCTACAAGAATTTGGCTATTCTCACGAGCGGAGAGAATAGAGCTAAATCTAATAAGTAGGTGAACTATGTCTGAATGGAAGTTTGTTGATCCTCCTGCCGCAGCCGTCTTCACGACCCGTACTGTGGTCGAGAAAATGAACTGGATTGCGTACGCATTCCACGATGCCGATGATGGGGCATGGCAGTTTCATGGTGCATCGAGCGAATCTGATGAATCTGATGATGTGATGATGATTCGTTTGGATGAAGCTCTTCAGCTTGATGACTCCTTAACGGACCTCGCTGATTTGCCACTGGGGTGGAAGGCTTGGCGTGATTCGCAGGACTCAGAGTGGCAACGTGCTCCGAGCTAGGCCTCGTATTTCAAAAAACTCCTCACCACCCTAGCTGCTGAAGCGGAGGTTCGTGAGGGCTTCTTCGTTGACGCGTTCGTCGCTGTCAGCCAGCGCTCCTGCTGAGCCAGCATGGCCTCGATCACATTCATCACGGTGCGCTGCTGCGCCTTGGGCAGTGCGCTGATGCGCTCCACGTGCTGCATCAGTTGGGTGCCGGCCCGCGCTTGCGCGCCACCGTCTGCGGCTCGCCAATCAACTCTTCCACGCTCACCCCCAACGTGCGTGCCAACAGCGGCAACGCCGACACCGGAACGCGTCGCTGCCCCAGCTCGCAGGCGTTCACCGTGGGCTGCAAAACGCCCAACGTGATTGAGCGCACACAACTCGATCACATAACTCGGGGTCATAACTCGGGGTCAGATTCCAATTTTCGTACGACAGTGCCGGCCAGCTCCTTCGCATCGACGATGCGGCCGTGGGCAAGGTCACGACCTACGCCTATGACCTGGCAGGCCGCCACGTGCGCGAGACCACGACGCAAGGCGGCGTCGCCTACCAGGACAACCAGATGGCGTACGACGCGCTGGGCCGCCTGCGCTGGGTGGCCGACACCAACGCGTACATCTCCATCGACTACGACAAGGCCGGCAACCGCACCCACATCCCCACCAAGCTGAACTACAGCGGCTTGAGTGTCCAGGCCGGCCAGGTGGAGCAGGCAGAAGAGTCCGACCGCTACTTCGCCTACGACCAGATGAACCGCCAGACGCTGGTCGACTCGGCCACGGCCGACGGCAGCGTGCTGGGCACCGAAGGGCACCGGCTGAGCTACGACAAGAACGGCAACCGCACGCGCGACGAGCACGCCGGCGTGCGGATCGTGCAGGCGAACGGTCAGTGGACGGCCGTGGGCGGCAACATCGTCGAGGACTACGGCTACGACAACCTCAACCGCCTGGCCACCACGGTGCGCGACGGCGCCCTCGTGGAGGCGCGCGGCTATGACGGCGCGGGCCGTGTCGTCTCGAGCACGCCCGGCGCGCTCGGCGTGGACTACGTCAACCTGCACCGGATGTATCGCGGCCTCAACGGCACCGACGCCTGCAGGGGCGCAGCAGCCAGTACGACGCCAACGGCCGCCTGATCCACCAGACGACCGCCGAGTACATGGTCTCCGCGAGCGCGGTCGACTACACCTATGACGCCGTGGGCAACGCGACCTCGTACCTGGTGGCTGACACGCTCAACGGCACTTTCACGAACACCGCCGTCACCGTGGAGCGCGCCGAGGGCTATCGCACCGGCTCGAGTTTCAGCGTGACCGCGCGCGCCGGCACCACTCAGATCCTGTCCCAAGGCATCCTGGCCTACAACTACGACGCCAACGGACACCTGAAGTCCACCGGCGACGCCGGCCAGGTCAACCAGCTGGACCTGCGCACCCACAACTACGTGAGCGACGCCAACGGCAACGCGCTGTATGCCTACTACGCCTACGAAGGGACCCCGGACAAGCGCGTGAACGCGCAGCGCCAGATGGTGGTCAACGGTGAAGTCCTCGGGCGCTATGGCCTGCTGACGGACAACCGCTTCGACGGCACACCGCTGGCGCAGAACGGGCCGATCTTCACCGCTCAGAGCGATTTCAGCTTCGGGTATCAGCCGATCAACGGCAACTACCCTGCCGGCACGCCGGGCAGCTACTCGGTGGGCGTGAATGACACGCTGCAGACCATTGCCAAGGGTGCCTACGGGGACTCGAGCCTGTGGTACCTGATCGCGGATGCCAACGGGCTGAGCAGCAATGCGGACCTGCGTGCGGGTCAGGTGCTGCGCATTCCAGCGGCGACCAGCGGCGCGAACAACGTCAACTCCTTCAAGCCCTACGACCCCAGCAAGATCGCCAATGACTCGGCGACCATGATGGCGATGCCGCAGGCTCAAGGCGGTGGCTGTGGTGGTCTGGGACAAATCATTGTGGCTGTCGTGGCTGTGGTCGCGGCAGTCTTCACCGCCGGGGCTGCAGCTGTCGCGATGGCTGGAGTCGAGGCTGGAGTGGGAGCTGGTGTGGCGCTGGCGGACGCCGGCCTGGCCGGCATCATGTCCGCAGGTGGCGCGGCTATGGCTGGCGGCGTTGCCGCTGGCGCTACCGGCATGGGGGGCGCTGTCGCGCTGACAGGTATTGGTGCAGCATCGGCAATCGGCGCTGCAGTGGTTGGCGGCGCCGTGGGCTCCATCCTCAGCCAGGGTGTAGGCATTGCGATCGGTGCACAAAACAGCTTCAGCTGGAAGGGCGTTGCATTGAGCGCGCTGAGCGCGGGCGTGTCTTCTGGGGTAGGCGGCGCCTTTGGCGACCTCAGCGAACTCGACGCCCCGCAAAAGCTCGGCGCCTTTGCTGTGCGTTCCGCTGCCTCTAACGCCATGACTCAAGGCGTTGCTATCGCGACAGGCTTGCAGAAGAGCTTCAACTGGCGCAGTGTTGCATCGGCCGCGGCAGGCTCTGCGGTAGGCAACGCCGTCGGCGACGCACTAGGCAGCACAAAGGCCTTTGAAGGCCTCGGGGCCTTTGGTGGCAAGTTTGCTGCTGGCACGGTGGCTGGATTTGCCGGAGGCTTGGCAACGGCAGCGCTCAGAGGCGGCAAGGTCAGCGTGACTCAGGTGGCAACTGATGCGTTTGGCAATGCGTTGGGGGACTCCCTGGCAGCGGCCAATGGTCAGAGCAGCTACAGCACGCCGCAGGCCGATCCGCTGACTCTCGCCATGGAGGTCGCCCCGGGCTCGAACGCTGATTGGGTGCTGGACAGCAGCGACGCAGCGTCGAGCAACGGCCGATCCGGCTACAGCTACACAGGATCTGAAGACGGCATCATCGCCATGGCGCAGCGGGCGGCCAACAGGCAGGCTTCAGCCAATTGGTACGCCAGTGGGGGCATGCCTGCAGGTGCGCCACCGACGAGCTACACGGCCCAAGCGGGCGATGGACCGCTGGCGATTGCCGATGGAATCGACCCGACCAACCGTTACGCGATTGCGGCGTTGATTGCAGGCTCCGGGCAGGCTTCGTACAGCGCCAGCGCCAATCGCTGGATCACGACAGCGGGGCAGACCTACAACGGCGATCTGTCGGGCCTGAGTGCAGACCAGATTGCACAGCTTGACCAAGCCGGCCGTCAGATGACCAGCACGGAGAGCAGCATCGACAGCCGGCGTGTGGCATTGAGGCAGGCACAAGCGGCGCAGGCGGCCAGCAACACGTACGCGGGTGTTGGCGCCGGTCGAGGGGTTGTCAACTACAACGCAGACGACTACGCGGCATATCAAAACGTGGGCTACGACCAACGGCTCATGGCCACGAGCGATGCCTACATCGCGCGAAGCCAGGCCGAGACTGCGGCGAGTCAGCGTGGCTTAGCCATCGCCATCGCCTCCGGTGGTGGCGCAGGCGTGCCAATGTTTGTGGACGATCCCTACATGGCAGCGGGCTTGGGCAATCCGGTCGTGGCAGGCGTTGCGCGGTCAATCGCAGGCGCCACGATGCGTGCGGTCGACATCGGCACTGCAGTGATCGAAAACCCGGGCCAAGCAGCGGTAGGGGTTGGCAAGAAGATCGCGAACTTCGGGCCGGAGGCTTACAACCTCGTGATGGAGGTCATGCCTATCACTGGGCTGATCAACACGATCAGTCGCAGCCTTACCGGGGAGGCGCCGTATCACGTCACGCCGCTGTTCACGTATGACAACGATGCGCAGATCGGTGGGGCGTTCCTTGGCGATTTGGCGATTGGCTACAGCGCGGCGCGGTTTGGCAACTACACCGTAGGACTGCGGGCTTCAACGCCGGGGACGTTGTACTCGAATCCACTACCGTTCGAGTTGAGAGCGCCAGGGGCGGCGCCTGTGGATGCAGGGGCGCGGACTGTAGTCGAAAGGTTTGATACTGTGCCGCAGGGACAAAGACTGATTCTGCGGCCCATCGAGATCGAATTTCCTGCGGCGGGCTTGTCTCCGGTAAAGCAAGGGCGATTTGCCGCGCACCTCGCTGAGCAAGAGATGACGTTGAATCGGCTATCGATTACCCGTACCAGTGATCTTGAGCTAAACCTCGCAAACTATCAGAATGTCAAGCCACAAGTTGACGCAGCGAGACGATTGGCGAGAGCGACTCTAGAAGGTTCTGGCCGGGGCATGGATGCCGCGCATCGCTTGGACTCTGTTGCGGGTGGATATATTCATGAATTTGCAGGATTTAGAGATCCTGTTCAACAACGAATCGGAGCGTTGTGGCGCACTAGGGTTGAGCAGATTGTCCCGGGTAGAGAGCATCGGCTCATACCTAAATTTGATTAAAAAATGACTGAAAAAAATAAAGAGCCTTTCATTGCGACGAGTTTTTTTGTTGCTGCATTTGGCATAGATGGAGAATTTGTCGGGATAAAAAAAGAGAGCTTGGATTCGCTGTCGGATAAGTGGATTTATATTTGCAGAGATTATTTAAGGCATTATGGGGAAGATTTTGATGTGCCATGGAGTGGAAATCTCTCGCATATTCGTACAAAATTCACATCCGAGGCTGGTGCGGCGCTGGCTACATTTAGTGTTGATGGAAAGATTGCAAGCTCAATTGCACTAAGCACAGGATTCTCAAAAGAAGCCGAGCTTCTAGTTTTGAAGATGTTTGCCAATTCGCTCAGAAGAATTGAAATTGTAAAAAATAGCGCAAAATCTTCAGAGCCTTTTGAGGAAATTTTCTCCATTGATGATCGCCCTTTAATGATCCTTGTCCAGTGGGCTGACCCCGAAATCTCTGAGCAAGATCTTCACCTGATTCGAGAACTCTCCTTGCATTTTGCCGCGGCTTATTTGATGCAGGATCGGCCTGCCTTTGCGAACCAGTAAGAAATTGCTGGCCAGAGGAGGGATGCTGCTTGGATTGACGTTACTCCGACAGCGACAGATGCCTTTGGCAATGCATTGGGGGATTCCGTCGCAGCAGCCAATGGGCAGGGTAGTGGCTTCGGCAACGTTCCGGGGCCGGTTGGCGCAGACGAGCGGGCCAGCATCCTAGGGATGTTTGCCGATGGGTCGGACTATGGCTCCGCCGCCTTCCGTCCGGACATTTCGGCGACCACGGCAGACCAACTCTTGTCGGATCTCGGTATGGGTGACCAGCCCGTCTACGGCGGGGGCGCGCAGTACGCAAATGCACAGGTGCTGCGCACCGGCGTGATGACGGATGCCGGCGCCGCTGGGGCGGATAACGGCGGTTTTGACTATGAGCGCAGCTACAGCAGGGGAGGGGAATTCGTCGTAGAGGCTTCCAAGTCGCCCTTCGATTCGCAGGGTACGGATGGCTTTAGCGGCACGGAGATTGAATCGATGCGCGAGGACAACCTTGCGCGTGCGCAACGTCTGGCAACGCAGGCTGCTGCGGAAAGCGCAAGTCCGTGGAGTGCGCGCACGAGCTGGGATGCCAATACTGGCGTCGTTCGGGCAGATATCGGCTTCAACCTGAGCAACAACGGCGCGATGCCGGGGGCGTTCGCGGGTGATCGCTCGAATGCCGCGGAGCAAGCCGCGCAGGCCGACGACTACGCTAACGAGGCGAGAAGGTTGTCGAACTACGCGACTTCGCCCATGTCGCGATGGATCGACATGTCGAACCAGCCGGCAGGGGCATACACCGCCGAGCAATGGAAGAGCGAGGCGAGCAACTTCAAGAAGTACATGGGGACCGGGTTCTCGCGTGACAGCGTCTACAACGGGCTGTGGACCAAGGGTGCTCAGCTTGACATCGAGGCTGGTAATAACAATCGTGGGATCTGGGATCAGGTTGCAGGTGTCGGGATAGAGGCAAACACCCCGGCCGCTCACGCTGATGTTGGGTCAGCCCTTGTGCGGGGGATTGGCAAGCGCATCGGCGATGGGCTCGGAAACGCGATGGGGATGGCAGGCCGTTCGCGCAAGGTCACTACGCCGGTGATTGGCTCAAATCTTGAGAGTACTCAATCCTTGACGGCCGAGTACAAAGAAGGATTGAATACAAAAGAATTTGATCGAAAGGTGAATCGCATAAAAAATGCCATCAACAATGGCGAGTTGACGAGCAATATCCCACATGGAGTAAGCGATGCTGCTCGCAGGGCAGAAACGCGCGCATACAGAAAAGCAGTAGTTGAGCGTATTGAGCGCATGTACGAAAACAATCCCGAGGCAAAGGCCAATGCTCTCAATAGGCTGGCCACCACGGACATGGACCATATTCGAGACCTTCAATTGAGCGGGAAGAATGTGCGGCGAAACTTTAAATCATTGGACTCTGATGTAAATCAGGAGCTTGGCCGCCAATTCTCGCGGCAAATCCCAAGAAATGCTAAAATCCCAATCACAAACCTTGAGGTGAAAAATCGATGACTTCGGTGGAGGTAATAGAAAACGTTCTTGCATCTGGTGTTTTAACCAAGGCGTTAGTTCACCTGCCTACAGTGGGCGCTGATAATGATGCTCTGAAGGAGCTGTCTGCGCGATTAAATCGATCTCTATCGATGATGCATGAGCAAATTCTCAAAAAATGGGATGGAATTAATCTTGATGTAATCAGGATTTATGGGGTGACGTCCAATGTTTTGGGCGTAAAAAAAATAATTACATCGCAGTCATTTTCTCCCGCGCCTGACGCCATTGTGTTTGCAGATGATCCTACGGGATTTCTCTATGCTGAAGCTCAAAATGGGGAGGTCTTATCGATTGACTCCAGTTCGGGGGAAGTGGAGGAAAAGGCGAGAAACATTGATGATTTTTTTACAAGACTGGTCTTTGGGAAAGATGCCGCTGAATTCATGGGGGATCAGTGGCTCGAAGACCTGAGGGCTTCTGGGATTGCCTGAGGTTGGTGGACAGGTGTGGTACTCAAGATCTTTTTAGGATGCGAGTGCATGGCTTGTAGAAGCAGCACACCAAGAATCTCACAGGCCCTTTTGTAGACGGAGCAGCGCGACGCCGTTGATTGCTTGGGGCATTGGGAAATCGTTCTCGTCTCGCCAAGATAAATGCCTTTGGCAACATATCCGGCCGAGTACTGATCCGTTTAGCACGGTTCCCTCATGTCCCACGGGCGCACAAGGACGCCTATTTCCGCACCGACTCCAGCCAACGACAATGTCGACTCTGCTCAACATCGCTCACAGAGCCACGCGCTTGAAAGCAAACCATGCCAACCTCCGATTCCGATTCGTTTGATGCGCTCATGGCCGTTGCCATGGCCGCCAGCCGGGCCGACGAGGCAAACCGCGCAATCGAGGGCTTTCAGCGAGCCAGTGCCGTCCAGCCCAATGCAGCACTGCCCCAGTTCATGCTCGGCGCCGAGTTCGCCGCGTTGGGCGACATGAGCCAAGCCGAGACTGCATTTGCGAACGCCACGCGCCTGGCACCTGATTTCCCGATGGCACGCTACCAACTGGGACTGCTGCAGTTCAGCTCAGGGCGCGCAGCTGTAGCTTTGTTGACCTGGCAACCGCTTCTGGAACTCCCACAGACGGATCCCCTGCCCCACTTCATCCAGGGGTTCGCGGCGCTCGCACAGGATCAGTTCGACGAGGCACTGGCCCACTACGAACACGGCCTCACGCTAAATACGACGAACGCCGCCCTTTCAGGCGACATCCAAAAGGTGATCGACGGCATTCGCTCATTGAAGCACTCCACAGTGCCATCCGACAGTGCCGCGGACGTGCCCGAGGATTCGTCAGCACACATCCTGTTGGCAAACTATCAGCAGCAGGGCCACGCGCACTGACCCGAGGCCCGAACTCGCCTGATAGCCAGATACCGCCGCCTTCATGATCGATTCGACCACGCAGCTCGCCGCCATGATTCGCGCGCAGTTCAGCGCGCAATTTCAGGCGCAGGCCAAAGCCCGCGGCCTGGCAGCGCGTGAAACACCAAGCGATGGCCGACTCGCCAAACCAAAGGGTGAGCCTGACGCCCATGTCGCCGGCAGCACGGATGCTCAAATCCAGCAGATGGTCGCATTGCGTGTGCGGGCACTATCGCCTGATGATCCGCAGCGCCAACGAAAAGCTTTCCGCCTGTTCCTCGAGTCGGTGCTCATGCAGACCTTCGGCCGCGAGCGCATCGACGGCATCGCCTTCGATCAGATGGTCGATGCCGTGATGCAGCGCATGGAAGGTGACGAGGAACTCCACGCAGCGCTGCGCGAAGCCGGCGACCTCCTGCTGGCCGACTCGCAGCCGACCATTGCCGCCAAGCGCTGACGCGTTTCAGCCGTTGGCTTTCGCGCCTGGCGCAACAACCAGATCGGCAAGATCGCCCCCGAGTGGCGCGGCGATGCCACCCAGAATTCGGCGCGCGAAACGTTGCACGTCGCTGGCATCCTTCACGTCCCCCGTCAGCAGCGCCTGCGCATAGCGACCGGACATGTTGGCCCGGTCGAGCCTCAAGGCCAGTTCCGCGTGTTCGCCCGCTTCGCCCGGACGTCCCTGCATCGCCAAAACCACAGCCAAGCCACCGTGGCTCTCGGCAAAGTTCCGATCCAACGCGAGCGCTGTTTCGAAGCTTTCATGCGCGCCCGCGAGGTCGCCTTGAAGGATCTGCGTCCACCCGAGGCCATGCCACGTACCAATGTGCTGCCCCATGACCGAGAGGGCCTGTCGAAACGCTCTGAATGCGTTCCCCAGATCGCCCGCCAGCAGAGACGCGAAGCCACGCGTCGACCAGGCTCGGCCATCTCCAGGGTGACGTTGAAGCGCTGCATCCGCAAATTGACCTGCCGCAGCCGCGTCACGTTGCGCCAAAGCCAAGGTCGCGCGCGTCACGAACGCTTCAACCGGTTGCTCGGGCGGCGTGCCGTTGCTCAGGCTCAGCACGCACCAACGCTGTGCCGCCTCGAAATTCGATGCGTCGATCGCGATCAGGCTGGCAACACCGGCAGCTTGTGGGTCAAGCGTTCGTTGCTGCTCTGCGCCAAGGGTCCACTCCATCGCCCGGTCGAGCTGTCTGTCGTGGTGCAGCGCGCGCAGCCAGAGCTGCTGCAACGCACGTGCAGCGACCGGCGGCTGACCCGTCGCCGTCTGGGACGCGGATGCTGCGCTACCCGCTTCGAGCACTGACGCCAGTCGTGCCACGCATTCAGCATGCCGGCCGCGTCGCAGTTCGATGAAGGCGATGTTGTGCATCAAGACATCGAGGAAGCCGGGAGGCGGATCCTGCGTGTCAGTGAGCGCATCAAGCACCGACAGTGCTTCGTCGTAGCGCTGTTGCGCCAGCCAAAAATCACCCTCTCGCAGCCGCCAACCCAGCACATCTTCGGACAGTGAGTGGGCTCGGCGCAGATGCAGCTCTGCTCGCTCCCACTCGCCACACGACAGCGCCGCCTCGAAGGCGGTGATGAGCAGTGAGTTGTTCGAGGGATCCTCACGAAGAAATCTCTCCATACGGTCGAGGCGCTGCAGTGAGTCGACCACGCGCGGATCGTCGCGCTGCGAAGGTTCGGCCGTGGTTTTGGCTTGGGTTTCAGAGGTATCGGTCATGGCAGCAATGCGATGTCAAGAAGTGGATGAGTGACTCGCGTGTCATAGAGACACATCGAGCCTGGAGTCCTTGTCCAGAAGTTCGCGCAGGCGCAGGAGCCCCTGGCGATGCAACTGAGAAATGCGACCGCGCGTGACGTTCATTCGCGCGGCGATCTCGTCAAACGGAATCTCTTGCAGGTAATGGTGACGGATCACCGTCTTTTGCTGGTCACTCAGCTGATCCACCAGGCCCCGCAAGACAGCACCCAACTGGCGAATCTCCGTCTTGCGGAAGTAGCTCACCTCAGGCGAGATTGCATGCGCGCCAGCTTCGCTGTCGAAGGCTTCCGCATCGACCATGCCGGTATCCTCCAACAACACGCCTAGCGCGATGCCGATACCAACCTCGGCAAGGTACTTGAACAATTTTTCGGCGCTACGCGCATCAGATGCGGCTGAGTGCCGTTCTCCCTCGGATCCTTCGATGCTGCCTTGAGCTGCGGCTTCCTTGATGGCCGCCATCCGCTCTTGCTGGAGCCGAGTGCGCACGCTGATCTGCTGATTCTTCTCCGTCAAGCGAACGAGACCGTTCAGGATCGAGCCTTGCACCCGCTTGGATGCGAAGGTCTTGAATTGAGCGCCTTGGGACGGATCGAAACGATCCACGGCCTCTACCAGCCCAATCCTCGCAAGCTGCAGGTAGTCCTCAAACTCGACGTCGTCATGCGTGCGGCGGCCATAGACGGTGGCGGCCATCATCCGCGCATAGGGCAGATAGTGCCGGATCAGCAGGTCGCGCGCTGCCTCGTCGCTGTCGGCGCGCCAGCGAGCCCAGAGTGGCGCAACAAGGTCCAGACTCTCCGATGAAGCGTCCGGGACATCACGCGGCGCAGCAACATCCACCGCAGCGCCGGAAAACCGAACGAGCGTGGAAGTCAATGCGGAGCTCAAGCGTGCCATGAGTGTCTCAATGCGAAATGAGGGCCATGACTCAGTGAAAGCTGCCTACCAGCGCCTTGAGCACGAGGCTCCAGCCATCTACGAGGATGAACATCAGGATCTTCAGTGGCAAGGCGATCGTCGTCGGCGGCATCATCATCATGCCCAGAGCCATGAGAATGCTCGAGACGATCAGGTCGATCAGCAGGAACGGCAAGAAGATGACAAAGCCGATCTGAAATGCGGCACGCAGCTCCGAAAGCATGAACGACGGAATGAGCTGAACGTTGCTGATGTCGTCCATCGACTTCGGCGTCGGCGCTTTCGACAACTCGACCATGAGCGCCAGGTCCGCCTCTCGCGTTTGCCGCACCATGAATTCCCGTAGCGGCGCCACGCCTTTGCCGTACCCGTCTTCCATGGTCAGCTTGCCTGCCATGAAAGGCTCGAACGCGTCCTGGTTGACCTTCTGGAGCACGGGTGACATCGTGAAAAGCGTCAGGAACAACGCCAAGCCGATCAACACCGTGTTGGGCGGCGTCTCGTTCATGCCGATCGCATGCCTCAACATCGACAGCACGACGATGATGCGCAAGAAGCTCGTCAAGCACACCAGCAACGCAGGCAACACAGCCAGCACGGTGAGCCCAAGGACAATCCGAAGCGCTTGGGCTGTCTCGGTAGCGGGAGTGATAGCAGTGTTCGTTCCACTTGTGGACGTGCCAAGATTCGCAGGTTTCGCACGCAAAGAGCTCGCGGTCGTTGACTGACGAGCCACTGCCGATCGGCTTTGCGCGCTGGTTGAAGGTTGCGCTTGCGCAGACGCAGCCGCGGCGGTAGGCGCTGCCGACGGCGCCAGTTGCGGTCCAGCTTCGCGCTTGAGCAGGGGCGCAACCTCCGATGCTGGCTCTGCGTCACGTACCCGTTCGGTATTCGGTGGCGTCATGGCAGGTGCACCCGCCCCCTCGGCTTCTTGGGCCTGCGCCTTGCCGAAGAAAGCTGAGAGCGCCACAAGGACGACGATCTGAATCAATGCGAAAAGCCACGCCTGCTGTGGGCCTGCAGTTCCGTGCCGCTTCATTCTTGCCCCTGCTCGGACTTCGGGGCCACTGACTCAGGCGCCAGCGCCTCCGACAGCACCTGGATCGATTGATCCGTGCAGCCTAGCAGCAACCGCTTGCCGTTCCAGACCACCACATGAAGGCTATGGCGCGGTGACAGTCGGGCGCTCGAGACGCGCTCGATCTCGCGCGAAGACGCTGTGTCGATCAAACCACCTAGCCGAAACCACGACATGACAGATCTGGCGCCTGCATCGGCTTTTACTTGCTTACGACGTGCTGCGATGACGCCACACACCAACAGCCCACCCACAAACAGAGTTGCAACCCACCAGCGGTCGCCAGCACCTTCACCTTCGCTGCTCGTAGCATCGCGCCGTACGGGGATGCTCGACGGAAGCGGAGCACCGCTAGCGTGAGGCGCAGCAGGCTGGGACGCCGGATCAGCCGCGGGCAGGACGGACTGCGGCCATGCCGTGACGGTGAAAGTCACGCCGACAAATGCGATTGCAGCCAACGCCATGCGTCCCGCATCGCATCGCCCAAAGATGCTCCCGGCACGCTTTCGATCTTCCACTTGCATCCGCTGCACCACGTCGTACATCCGTCAGTTTCCTGCTGTCAGCCCCAACGCAATGGGCAGTTCCGTGATTCGTACTGCAAAGTGCCCGTCCACTGCCACCAGCTGTCCACGCGCAACAACCTTTCCTTCGATCGTGAGATCAACGGCCTGGTCGATTTCCCGGTCTAGCCGCAGCACCTGATGCTCTTTGGCCCCGAGGAGCTCGCCCACAGAAATGCTGGCCTCGCCAACCATCACCTGCAGTTTGGCCTTGATCTGGTGAAGCGGATTCCAGTCCTTGAGAACGGGACTGCTGCCATCAGACTGAAGCGTGTCGCCATCAGACCCCGCGTGCAGATCCGGTAACGCGATGATCTGGGCGGTTGGGTAAGCGGCCTGCCCCAGTCCTGCACGAGTTCTGCTTTCTGTCGCACCGATGCGGTTGTCGGTCACGATCCCTTCCACGGCCTTTGTCATTTGAAACTTCCCTTAGATGAATGAATGTTTGGTTTGCTGCCGTTGCCAATTGGTGGCGATGCGAGAGTTGCAGCCTGAGCGGACGACAAAGGGGCCGAGAGTTCCACTGCCAGATGGCCCCCACTTTGTCCGAGCCAGCCATCGCACACTTGGTGGCCATCAGAGCCCACCACCAACGTGGGCGCGTCAAGACGATGAGATAGCGGGACGACATCACCAACACGCAGCGCCTGAATCTGGCCGAGGTTGAGTTGTGCGCCCTCCAGCATCACGCGCAAAGTCACGCGCCGGTCAGCAAGCGCGTGATCCAGGCGTGTCTTCGCCTGCGGCGTTGAAGGCGCACCTGTGTCCACCCGGGATGCACTCTTGGCGTCGGGTCCGATTGCTGCGACCACGGCCTCCCAAGGCAGTGCAAGCGTCCATTCACCGCCACACCAGGCAGCACGGACACACAGCGCACCCGACCAGGCAGCTGCAGGCGGTGCTTGATTCCGAACGCCCGCACCGGATCGCGCGTCAAGGTCAAAGCCATCAAGAAAGATGTCGATGCGGCGCATCCAGTCGTCCCAGGCCTTGCGTGCCGATGCCCCCGCCAAGCTCTGGCTGAGCGAGCCAGCTTTTGCTTGGACGCTCGAACCAGACCCCGTGTCGATCGCAAACATGCGATCAGCAATCGCGCGCATCGCAGGCGTCCTTTCATCGACGCTGATCGCCGACGCGCCATCAAGCGCTGGCAGCACCCCGGAAGAGGCACGGCGCGGCTCTTCAAACGACCAGCAAGCGGAAGCTTCGGATGCAAGCCGCCACATGCCGTTGGGCTCGAAAACCTCGACGCTGGGCTTGGAGATTTCACCGACCTGTGCAGGAAGCCACTCGTCCCGCCATGCCGCAACAACATTGACGAATCGCAGTGCCAGCGCGTTCCGCTGTGCAAGCGACCAGCTGCGCAAGGCGCGAGCTTTTCGCTCGGACGCGCTGCCATCCAACAGCATCGAAGGCTCCCCTTCGTGAGAAACGGCAGCTGTCATCTGCTTTTCATCGAAAAGAGTTCCTGCAGCATGTCGTTGGCGGTCGAGATGACCTGCGAACTGGCCTGGTAGCCGCGCTGCATGATGACCAGATCGCTGAACTCCTGCGACAGGTCGACGTTGGAGATCTCCACCCGGCCGGATTGCACCGTGCCGAAGGCGCCCTCGGTCGCGCCGCCGTAGTGCCAGGCGTTCTGGTCCAGTGCTTCGAACTGGTTGTTGCCAATCGAAGCCACTGCGCCAGGCGAATCGAATCGCGCCAGCGCCAGCCTCGCTCCTTTAAGGGTCTGTCCGTTCGAATAGCTCATGACCAGCGTGCCCGTCGTGTCGAACGCAGTGGCACTGAGTGCACCGGGCCCCACACCGTTCTGGGAGTCGACCTTGAGCGTCGTCTGTCCGGCGAAAAGCACGACATCGGAACTGAAGTCCAAAGACAGCGCCATCGCCGGTTTGCCGCTCGGGGTGTAGGCGACCTGGACCGTTGACGTGGCGGGCGTCGGCTTGCCGTTGACGAACACCATCTCACTTGTGTTGACGACAGTGGTGCCGTCCATCAACTCGAGCTTCATGGTCGTGCCCGACTCGCCCGCGGACTTGACCGAGAATTTCATCGTGAGTGCGTGACTGGCCCCTCCAGCATCGATGACTGTGATGCCACCGATTGTTTGCTCCGCGACGGTGTTGGACAAATTGCCCGAAAATTCCACGCGCGATGTCGGCTTGCCAAGGTTCATCATCTTGCCGGCCAGAGAGACAGGCACGAAGCCCCCGTTCTCGTCCATGGACATGACCTTTTCGCCGTTGGTCCGACTGACCAGGATGCCATCGTTGTCGAACTTGAACTGCCCAGCTCGCGTGTAGGCCAGCTTTCCCTGCTCGTCCTGCAGAACGAAGAGCCCTTGACCGTCGATGGCCATGTCCAAATCGTTGCCAGTCTGGCGAAGCTCGCCCTGTTTGAACGAGATCGACGTTCCTGCAGTGTTAAGCCCGAAGCCCATCTGCTCGCGATGATCGGCGTTGCCACCGCTGAGATTTCCTCCGGTGTAGAACATGTCTGCAAACTGCAAGCTTGAGCTCTTGAAACCGGGCGTATTCAGGTTCGCAGTGTTGTTCGCGATGACGCGCAACCCCTGCGAGTAACCCAGCAAACCAGTCATGCCAACGTAAATTGAATCAAGCATTGGATTTCCTTCGAAGCGATATCGCGCTCAGCGCACCGCAGCAAGTTGGCTGAGCGACACCCTGTTCATCGTCCCGCCCGCGAGTGTCTGCACCGTCAGCAGCGGAGCGTCACCCGAGAGCGACAGGGCACTGACCGTGCCTGTCACAAGGCCCGTTGCCGTGTTCACATCGACCGTCTTGCCGATCAGGCCAACCGACTGAAGCGCTGCCTGATTCGTGATCAGGGTTTCGATCTTGGTGTTGAGCTGCTGCGTTTGTTCGAGACTGGTGAACTGCGCCATTTGCGCCATGAACTGCTGGTTGTCCATGGGCTTCAGCGGATCCTGATACGTCAGTTGCGTCAGAAGAATCTTGAGAAAGTCTTCCATACCCAGGCTGTTGGCCTGTAGGTTGGTCGCGCCCGAACCGCTCACTGCATCAATGGCCATCACGCCTCCTTGGAATCAATTGAATCGAACATGTTTGAGTTGGCATCGCCACCCGCGGCAGAAGCGATGTGCGACGAGGTCGCTACGTCGTCACGCCAGACAACCTGGCCATTGCAAACGACCTGATGCAGACGCTCCCCTCGTATGCGCATGCCGCGCTGCAAATCGGCGACCCACTGCGGCAACATTGCAGCAAGCGTGGCATCGTCGGCTCGCATCGCGATCCAGACCGCCTGTCCGCGCGGAGTGCTTTCCTCATGCAACCTGACCGGCGCTTCGGTCCCGGACACGGCCCGCCCCGCCCCTGCACCTGGCTCTGTCCCTGCGCCGACAGAATCCATCTGACCCTGCGCCTCATCTCCTCTCGTCTGCTCAGACACAGCCGTCGATGCAGCATCGTCCGACGACCGCAAACCCACCGGGGTGGATACGAGCGTCACAGCAGCAGAAGCAGACGGCATCAATGCTTGCATGCCTGCGGTGAGCAGCACCTGGGAAGAGATGCTGTTGGTCGCCTGCAGTGCAGAGAGCACAGTGCCAGTGACAACGCCGGTTGTGGCCCGAACACCATTCGGCACACCGGCCACCCCAGCTTCGGCCGATTGATCGGCGAGGAACTGCTCTGCGCCCTGCCCGCGATCGGAGATCTCACGCTCCGGAACTGGCCCCTTGGGCGGCCCGGATTTCGCAATGGACGTCGCTTGGCGCATCTTCCCAAGTTGAGGGGCGCGCGCTGTTGCAACAGCGTCTTCGGTGCGCTGCTGCCCGTGGGCAGTCCCGCCGGAGCCGGAGCCACTTCGCGCTGTATTCACGGGCTTGAACCAACTGTTCATTTGAGCCCGTTCCATCTCACGCGCCCATGCGAGTTGACGCTCGGCGTTGTCGCCTTGATGGGAGCCGTTCTGTGATGATCGGCTGACCAGACTCGGCAAGCCTGGTGCCGCACCTGCGGGGTTCGTCGCACTCATAGAGTCTGCTCCTGTACGTTGGCAGGCGTGCGCGCGGTGACCGAACGAGCAAGCCAATCACGGTCCTTCTCGTTGAGATCGCGCTTGCGCATCTCATCGCCGTACTGCGCAAGCGCGTCCTCTTTGTGTTGCGCGAGACCATCCAGCTTCACCTGTTGGCGAATGCATTGATCGCGCAGTGAGTCGCGATGATTGCGTTGCTCTTCGCGCGCTCGATCCAGCACGTGCCATTGATCGCGAAGGTTCGCCAGGTACGCCAGATTGCGACGGTGCGCAATCGGGTCGAGGCGTTGCTGCAAAGCTTTGCCAAGCAGCTCAGCCTGTTCATCATGCGATGCCATCAGCTGCACCAGCCTCGCTTCGGTCTCCCACAGTTGCTTTTGCGCCTGAGCCAACGCGGCCATGGCCTTGTCCAGATTCCACTGCTGACGCTGACGAACGGGCTCGAGCGCATAGACAAAACCCCGCGCGTCGAAATCCCGAGCACCTGAGGTCGATGATGTTGCCGTCGAACTCATCATGCAGCCGCCCCGCCCGACTTGGCGGTTGACGCCAAAGCACCGCGCAGGGCCTGTATGGCTTCGACACGGCTCGCGCCACCAGTGCTCTGACGCAACCAGGCCTGCAGCGCGGGTTCGATGTCCAATGCGCGGTCAAGCTCGGCGTTGGAGCCTCGCTCGTACGCGCCGATGTCGATCATCTGCCGGTTGCGCTCCAGCAATGCCAACTGCTGCACAGCAGCGACCGCCAGCGCTCGCTGGGCCGCATCGGCCAGGTCAGGCATCAGGCGGCTCACACTTTTAAGAACATCGATTGCGGGGTAGTGGCCGCGGTGGGCAAGCTGTCGCGACAGCACAATGTGGCCGTCCAGGATCGCGCGCAAGGCGTCCGATACCGGCTCATTGAAGTCGTCGCCTTCCACCAAGACGGTGAGCAACGCCGTGATCGAACCACCTCCGGGCGCCATGCCGCAGCGCTCGCACAGTTCGGGCAACTCGGCGAAGACCGATGGCGTATAGCCACGTGCCGTGGGTGGTTCACCCGCAGAAAGACCAACTTCGCGACGCGCCATCGCAAAGCGCGTGATCGAATCCATCGTCAGCAGGACATGACGACCTTCATCCCTGAAGTGTTCTGCGATCGACAGCGCAGCGTAGGCTGCGCGCAACCTTGCCAATGCCGGCTGATCCGAGGTGGCCACGACGACCACCGACCTTGCAAGGCCTTCGGGTCCAAGTTGCTTTTCAATGAACTCGCGAACTTCGCGCCCGCGTTCGCCGATCAAGGCGATCACGTTGATACCGCCCTGCTCTGCGTCACCCTGTGCCTTGACATGGCGAGCCAGCAGGCCGAGCAACGTGCTTTTTCCAACGCCGCTGCCCGCGAATATTCCCACGCGCTGACCAAGGCCCAGCGTGAGAAGGCCGTCGATACTGCGGATGCCCGTCTCCAGCACCCGATTGATGGGCGGACGGCGCATCGGATTGATCGGCGAGGCCTTCAACGACCGGCGGGCGGCAACCACCGGCTTGGGCCTGCCATCGAACGGCTCGCCAAATCCGTCGATTACGCGCCCGAGCAGCGCGTCGCCGACACCGATTTGCGAATCGGCGCCGAGCGCATGAACCTCGCACCCTGCGGCGATTCCCTCCACAGAACCGTAAGGCATCAGCGTCACGCGACCCGGCTTCAAGCCGACAACTTCGGCCAGCACACTGGGCGCCGTGGTGCTGTCACGCCCGGGCGTACCATTCATCCGGTCTTGCCCGCTTGGCCTGACCATGATGCGGCAAAGCTCGCCAACGGACGCGTCCGGACCCAGCGCATCGATGGCCAGACCCTGCATCTCACGCACCCAGCCGACCCGACGACGCAGATCGACGTCCCGAAGCGCTAGGCGACTGACAGCAAGTGCATCCATGTCAGGCAGTCCCGCTCGAAGGAGTGCTAGGCGGTGCGGCCCTTGACCGCAGCAACAGATCGCGCAGAGCGCCCAGCTGCGTGTCAAGGCGCGCGTCAAGGCCGCCTTCCGGAGAGCGCACGATGCACCCACCCAGCGTCATCTCTGCATCCGCCACCCATTCGATGGCCTCGTTCGCCAGGAGGTCAGCTGCCGCATCGGGTTCTCTTTGCAAAGTCGCCAAGTCGTCGGGATGAAGGTGCACAGCCACCAGCCGGCGCCCGCGCATCGCGCGCACCGACTGCAACAGTTGCGCGCGAAGACCGTTGGCTGTGACGACGTGGTCGCCGAGCACCCGACAGACCGCCTCGAAGGACAACGCAAGCATGTCTTCCTCGGCGGCCGCGAGCCGTGCCTCGACTTGCTGAGGCAGCGCCTCGATCAGTTGGGCGAGGACCTTGACCCGCGCCTGATAAGCGACCTGTGCTTGCTGCGTGAGCTCCCGGTTGAGGCTTTCAGTGCGCTCGGCCAATTCGCGCTGTGCCTTGCGAGTGGCCAACTCACCGGCTTGTCGGGCCTCGTCTGCCGCTCGCTCTCTTCCTTCGGCCAGCCCCTTGGCGAGCCCTTCTTCGTGACCACGCCGGTATCCGGCCTCTTGGTCTCTCGCGGGCACTGCGTTAGCGGCGACTGAGACCGACACAGGGACGGACGCTGCCGCCTCGCCGGCAACTGGTGCTCGCTGTGCGGGCAAACGCACCGGAGCCTCCGTAGTCGCGCGAGGTGGTTGCGTGATGGCAGGGCGTGGGCGCCCCGGCGAGACCTGGCCCTGCAATACAACATCGCGAAGGACTCGCACCGACGACAGCTCTTCGCTGCCGCTTGGCGGTCCCTCCCGCTGAGGTAGTACTGCCGTCATTTCCGAGTGCTCCTTGCGGACGCGCCGTGGCCCCAAAGGCGCGAGAACGACTGTCTGATTCTTTTCCACGGCGCTGGGGGCAACTTTGCAGCCGCTGGTGCTGAACGGACATGCTGGGCCACGCCCTCGATCAGCGCCGCTCGCAAGCCCGACGGAACTGCAAAACCGTCCATTGCAGACGACTGTTCCGCCATTGCGCCCTCCAAGCGTCGGCGCTGAACAGGCTCCATTGCGCGCAGAAGCGCATCGCGCCAAGGCCAGGCTGCTATCTGCAGCCAATGGGCAATGAGCCCCACGGGCTCTGCGCGAAGATACTCGACGGCACGTTGAACCCCCGACTCGTCGAGCGTCATGAGCATGGATTCGTCAGACACGGCAGAGCCTGCCTGTACGTGCGCTGTGGCCTCCGCGATAAGCGTAGCGTCCCGCTCGATGCCCAATGCCTCCAATTCCGCGAGCAGCCTGCGCATTTCTTCGCGCTCGCAAACCGGAAGCGCATTCAACATCCATCCGCGGTCCAAGGGCGTCATCGCGTGCAGCAGCAGCGCCGCATGGCGCGCGCCGCCGGTTTCCTGAGGCAACGACGCCATAGCGGCCCCATAGCCCGATATCCCGGCAGGCATATCCGCTCCAACGACCGAGCCACCAACCAGCGAAGCCATCAGCCGTTCCTTCGCGTGTTGCCCGCAGTGCCGGCGGATGCAGGACTTGGTTCATTCAGCCAATCACGCACGCGGCTCAATGCTGCAGCACGTTCGGCGTCGCTGAGCGCCGCACTCGGTGCTCCTGCTCCACCAACGGCACCATGCAGCCGGTCGCGCCACGCAGCGCGCACAATCCAGGCGATTGCCACAACGGCCAACGCAACGGCCAGAAGCCACCGAAGCCAGCCCAGCTCACCTGTATCCGGCGCTTGTGAGACGGTTGTGGCCGTACTCGCTCCCTCCGTTGCCGGCGATTCGGGGTTGCCACCAGCTGCGGGCACGCCAGACTCCGGTAGCGCGATCGCCTGCGACGAAAGCGATTGGACGACCACGGTGTCGCCGCGCTCTATCGAAGCTCCAACGGCCGCCGCGAGCACCTTTCGCAGTTGTTCTTCCTGCGCGACGTCCAATGCTTTTCGGACCACCGCGACGACTTGCACACGACGAATGGAGCCCGGCTGGCTGACCACCTGCTCGACGCGCCGACCCACCGCGTACTCCACGTCGCGCTGCGCGCTGCCTGCGCGCGGTGCGGCAGTATCGATCGCACGCGTGTCGGCGCCGCCGCCATCACGAAGCACCTCGCGCTCGCGCACGACCACACCCGTTGCCTGCAGGCCTGAGCGTGAGGCCGCAGGCAGCACATCCTCCGTTGTCGTGCGTATCTGATCCATGTTTAGCGTTACATCAACGCTGGCAAGCGCCTGTCCTTGGCCAAAGCTGCGATCCAGTACTGCCGACACCTTACGCACCAGATATGCCTCGGTGTCGCGTTTCAGATCCAGCCGCGCAGCATTGGCGTCGACGTCGCCGTTGCCTGCATCCGCGCGTGTGAGTGCGACGCCGTGACCATCCACGATGGTGACGTCCTGCGTCGCCATGCCCGGTACCGCCGCAGCGACCAGGCGCTGAACGCCGGCCACCTGCTCCGGGCGCAGCATTTGCCCTTGGCGCATCGTCAATGTGATCGAGGCTTTCGCTTTCGCAGTCGCCTGCTTAAATAACCCCTGCTCGGGCAATGCCAGCAGCACACGGACCTCGCGCACTTCTGCCAGCGACTGAATGGTGCGCGTAAGCTCGCCTTGAAGCGCGCGCTGGTAGTTGATCTTCTGAGCGAACTCGGTCATGCCGAAGTCCGTGTTGTTGAACAGCTCCAGACCCACTGCGCCCTGCAGCGGCAACTCCTTGCCCATCAGTTTGATGCGCGTCGCGTGCACGGTGGTCTTGTCCACCAGAATCGCGGTGCCGTTGTCGCCGAGACGGTAAGGAATCTTCAGACGCTCCAGTTCGGTCGTCATCGCTTGCGCGTCCTGCGGCTTGAGCTCCGAAAAGAGAACCTGGTACTCAGTGCGGAACACCCACCACGCAGCCAGCGCGACGCCCAACACAATGATCAGAACGCCACCAATCAATCCGGCGCGGGCGCGCTGTGTCAATCCTTGCCAAAATTTCATATCGGCATCTTCATGATGTCTTGATAGGCCTCAAGCAGCCGGCTGCGCACTTGCATCATCACCTGGAAGGACAAGCGACTTTCCTCAAGGTTGATCATGAGTTGGTGCAGGTTCTGCGCGTCCCCGATCGCAAGTTTCTGCAGTCCGACTTCGCTGTCCACCATCTTGCTGTTGATCTGCGAGAGTCCTTCGGAGACCATGTTTCCAAAAGATCCCGTCGCGGATACGTCCGCCGCGTTCGCCAAATGCGCAGGGTCGGTCGCGCCCGCGGCTTGCATGGGCGAGCCGGCTTGCGCGATGACGACCATGGATTGCGCCTGCGGTGACAGTGCCGAAAGGGCTTCAACCGGCAGAAACGCGCTCATGCATTACTCCCGATATCAAGCGCGCGCAGAGCCAGCATGCGCGTCGTATTCATCGCCGACACGTTGGCCTCGTAGGCTCGCGTCGCGCTCATCATGCTGACCATCTCGGTTGCGGTATCAACGGCGACATACGAAACATAGCCTTTGTCGTTCGCCAGCGGGTGACCGGGCTCGTAGACCAGCCGCGGTGGTGCGTTGGTTGGCACGACCTGCACAAAAGGCGCACCACTGGCTGCCAGGTCCTGCACGCCAAGTCCCTGGGAGACCAGCGCGCCAAAGGCCGCGCTGTCACGCGAGCCTGTCGCAGCGGCTGAAGCGGCACGTGACTCGGCGATGACGCGCAGCGGTTGGTAGTTCACTCCACCGACACCCTGTACGGTGTTGGCGTTGGCCAAGTTCAACGCCGCCACGTCGACGCGGGTGCGCTCGATGTTCATGCCGATGGCGCTGATGGCAAAGGATCGGGAATAGTCCATGGCCTTATTTCCTGCCGTCGCTGGCAGCCATTGAGAGTAGTGAAAAATGACGCGAGAGACCCTTGACCAGCGCTTGGTAGTGCACGGCGTTGCGTGCCATGTCGGCAGCCTCGACGTCGAGCTGAACCTGTCTGGGCACGCCAGCATCGTCAACCGCCGGCTCGATATTTGGACGCACTTGCGCGAGTGCAAATGCGTCGATGCGTCCGGACTGCTCCATGCTGCGCTGCACCTCGACCATCTGGGCCTCGAAGCTGACTCTCTGGGGCACATAGCCCACGACGTTTGCGTTGGCAATGTTCGCCGCGATCGCTTGCTGGCGCATGCTGGCTGCATCGAGCGCCAGGGCCAGCGCCGATCGGGTCACGGCCTCAATTCCATCCGTCATTCTTGTCTCCACATGCTTGGAAAATGCGTTGAACGTCTAAGTAGGATCTGGCGTTGTCGCGGCTACTGCACGACGAGCTCGCCGTGCAAGGCACCCGCCGCTTTGACAGCACGCAGAATCGAAATCACATCTCGTGTGCTCGTCTTCATCCGAGCCAACGACTGAACAAGATCGGACACGGTGTTGCTTCCGGTCACGAACCCTGTGCCGTTGGATTCGTCGACATCGACCCGCGTGTTGGTCACGATGGCCGTTCGAATGTCCGGCCCGCCGTTGATCACGTTGTAGGGCTGAGAGGCCGAGTTCTGGCTCGAGATCGCGATCTTGATGTCACCGTGCGAGATCGCGACGCGCGAGATGCGCACATCGCCGCCTGAGACAACCGTTCCTGTGCGCTCGTTGATGACCACCTTGGCGCGTCGATCCGGCTCGACCGTGACGTTCTCGATGCGCGTGAACAAGGTCACGAGCTCGTCACGCTGTGCGGGCGGCACAGCGATCTCGATGCCGGAGGCGTCGCGGGCCTTCGCCATGCCGGTGCCCAGCTGCCTGTTGATCGCATCCGCCACGCGACTTGCCGTGGTGTAGTCCGGCTCGGAGAGCACAAAAGTCACGTTCTGGCGCTCATCGAGCATCGAAGCGTTCACGCCGACCTCCACGGTTGCACCGTTGGGAATCGCTCCACTGGTCGGGTGGTTCTTCTGAACGACATTGCCGTTCGCGTCGTAGCGGTAGCCGCCGACCGACAGGCCGCCCTGCGCCAACGCGTAGACACGTCCGTTCGCACCCTTCAGTGCCGTCACTAGCAAGGTGCCACCAACGAGGCTTCGCGCGTCGCCAGCCGAGCTCACGGTGACATCGAGCGTGTCACCTTCGCGTGCAAATGTCGGCAGCGAAGCACTCACCATGACGACTGCGACGTTGCGGCTTTGGACGGCCTCCGGCGCGATGGTCAGGTTGAACTGCGACAACACATTGGCCAGCGACTGGCGGGTCGTCCGGTTCGATGGCGAATCTCCCGTACCCGCCAAGCCCGTCACGATGCCGGTGCCGAAGAGCGCGTTGTCGCGCCACCCCTTGAGCTTGCCCAGGTCCTTCACCCGGACCGTGTCGGGTGCTGCGGCCTGCGCTACCGCAGGGCCAAGGCCAAGTGCAACTGCAAATAGGCCGCACAGCAAACGCGCTGGGAACCAGGAAGTTGAACGATGCATCACAGTCCCAGCCAATCGAAAATCTTTCGCCACGCGCTGCGGCGTGCGCGGTCGGAGACGTCGCCCTCACCCACATAGGTGATGTGCGCGTCCGCCAGCCTTGTGGAAAGCACGACGTTCCCGTCAGAGATGTCCTGAGGCCGCACGCGTCCCTCCAGGTTCACCTTCTGCAGTTCGTCATTGACCGTGAGCAACTGCTCTCCGGCCACACGCAGCTCACCGTTCGGGAGCACGTCCTTCACAGTCACCGTCAGCGTCGCGAGCAACTTGTTGGTTCGCTGCGTGCGCCCTCCCCCATCGAAATCGCCGCTCACGCCAATACCGAGCTGGCCGACAATGCGGTTTCCCGTCTGCGTGACCGAACCTGCGATGTCGTTCGCACGGCGCGTTCCGGTATTTGCGCTGGTGGTGGCTGACGAGTTCTCAAAGACCTGAATGGTCAGTGAATCGCCGACGCGGAAGGCCTTGTTGTCCGCCGTCAGGGGCCTGAAGCTGCCCTCTTGGTACAAGCTCTCAGCGAATGTCGGCACCGCAGCACATGCGCTGGCGATGCAAAGCACGGCAAGAAGCGTGCATTGCGATCGCCGAAGCAGTGGCGACAACTTCATGGTTGCACCTCGACTTGCCCAGGACCCGTCACCCGTGCCAGCACTTCACCACTTGAACCCGGCACCTTCACGCGCACGAACTGCCCAGGACGCCCGTCCTGGAGCACCTCCACGCGGCTCTCCACTGACACGTCACCACTGCGGGCCAGAAGCTGCGCCCAGTTTCCACGAGTCACTGACGGGGTCGATTGAAGATGCGCGTCGGTAAGCACCTCACCAGGCTTAAGCGGCTTGCGAAGCCGTTGTGAGCCGCCGTCGGCGATTTCGAGGCGAGCTGGGCGTCCGCTTGGAAGCGCCGTCAGGTCCACTTCGCGGGTTTCAGTTGCGCCACGGAGTACCACACCGTCCACTTGAGCACCGGCGGTCATCGGCGACGTCGCGACCGTGGCTTGTGCCCAGGCGTTGACTTCGAACGCCACAGCCGTCGTGCGAACGAATCTGTCGCCCACCCAGGCATCGACCCAGACCAGCATCCGCCGCGCAGGCTGAGTCTGGTCAGCAATAGGACGAACGCGCAGCACCGGTTGACCCGCCGGGAGGACAAGGTCACGAACCGTTGAAACCGATTGCACGTCCGCATGCAAGCTGCGCAGCTGCAGCCACTTCAACAGTGCTGAGCGCGCAGCATCAACCACGGTTTCGCCCGCCAAATCCTGCGCGGCGGTTTCGATCAATGTTTCGCCGGCGCCGCTCCAACGGAGCGACGGGACTGCATCTCCCGCTTGGACGGCGCTCCGAGATTCCACCCAGCGCATGACAGTATTGCGATCTACGGCAATGGGCGCGCCCGCACGTGGGGCCGCGCCAATAGGGACTGCCATGAGCTTGCGCAGAGTGCCAAGATCCCGCGTTGTAAGGAACGCAATATCTCCGAGCCGGACGCTGGCCCCCTCTACCTGGACCCGCGGCCGTAGTTCAATCGACACCGGCACATCGCGGATCGATGAGGCAGGGACAGACGGTGCGCCGGCAGCGGCGACCACTGTGACCGTCGTGACCGTCGCCATGCCGAGGAGGCCTCCGCAGATTCGCCGCAGACTACTTGCGCAGGCCATTGATCATCCCGAGCATTTCATCCGACGCCTGCATGACTTTCACGTTGGCCTCGTACACACGCTGAGCCACCATGAGATTGACCATCTCTTCGTTGAGCTTTACGTTCGACCCCTCGAGAAAGCCTTGCGCGAAGCTGCCCATGCCATCCTCGCTCGCCTTGCCGGCAATTGCATCGCCCGATCCGGTACTTGACCGGTAAAGACCATCGCCCTGAGGCGACAGCGCCGAAGGGCTCGTGAACCGCACCAGATCGAGCTGACCCACCTCCACGGGTGCGCTCTGCCCCGCCACCTGGACGCGCACACGCCCATCGCCATCAATCTGCAGGTTCTGCGCGTTGTCGGGAACGGCCACGTTGGCCTTCAGCGGGAAACCGCCGGACGTGGCCAGTAATCCATCTTTGTTGATCTTGAAGGTGCCACCCCGGGTATAGGCACTGGATCCATCAGGCATGGTCACCTCGAGAAAACCTTCACCCTGGATCGCCAGGTCATAGGCAGACTCGGTCTTCTTCAACTCGCCCATGTCGAAGAGCTTGGAGACAGCTGCAATCCCAACGCCCGCACCCAATCGGTTCTCTGCAGCCAGGATGCCGGCATCTTCCTGGGAGGGAAGCAGCCGGCCGGCTTCACGAACCATCAGGTCTGAAAAACCCACTTTGCCCTTCTTGAACCCTGCTGTGTTGACGTTGGCCAGATTGTTCGCGATGGTGTCGACGTTGAGTTGCTGCGCCTGCATGCCAGTCGCACTGATGTAGAGAGCATCAAACATGAGAAAAAGCCTTTAGAGATTGGACGTTTGTCGGGCAGCAGTTCATGAGAGATCGCCGAGCTTGCGCACCGCACCACCAATCATTTCGTCGTAGCCGAGTGCAACGCGCTGCATCGACTCGAAGTGGCGCATGGACTGGATCAACTGCGTCATCTCCTGCATGGAGTTGACGTTCGAGTTTTCGATGAACCCCTGGCGCAGCTGAATCTCAGCGTCAGTCAGCTGCAGCGGCGCTGCGTCGGTGCGCAATAGGCCGTTGCCGAGGTGTTCGAGGTTCGAGCCCTTGTCAAAGCGAACCACCTTCAGTTGCCCGACCGGCGTCGCTTCGGTCCCGCCGCCGGGCTTGCTTTCGAAAACTTGCCCCGACGCGTCGATCACCGGATTGGGTCGGGTCAGCACGATTTCGCCGCCGATGCCCATCACAGGGTTACCTTGCGCAGTAACGAGCCTGCCGCGCCCGTCGAGCTGCCAACTACCGAGCCGTGTGTATCCCAAACCCGCGTCGGTGGAGACTTCGAAGAAGCCCGGTGTGGCCAGCGCGACGTCCAAGTTCTGGCCTGTGGTCTTCAGCGTACCCGCCCGATCATCCGTCTGGATCAGCAAGCTGCCAGCTGCAGCCAAGCTCGCAGACGGCAACCCCGGGGATGTCGAGCGCGCGGCACCTCGTGCAGCATCGACACCGCGCATTGCGTCGGCGAACGCTGTAGCACCCACAGGCAGGCTGCTAGCGACCTCACGCTTGTAGCCCGGCGTTGTGGCGTTGGCCATGTTCATGCTGACACGCTCCACGCGCGCCATGTCCTGCTGCATTCCGTTCAGAGTGATCGCGAGTACGTCGCTCATCGCTTGTCTCTCATAATCTTTAAAGTTGAACGATGCCGAACGACTTCAGCTCGACTGTGTGGGGCACTTCGGCCATCGAGAGCACCCTGAGGTGCGGCATCACGCGTTCAGCGAGGGCCCGAACATGCCGTCGCAACTCGGGCGCGCAAAGCAGCACCGGCAAGAGGTTGCTTTTCATCATGCGTTCGGCTTGCTGCACCAGACGCTTCATGAGCTGCTCCGACATACGTGGATCAAGCACGAACGGTTGTGCCCCGCCATCAGCGGTGGCGACATGAATGCTCTGCAAGAACTGGCTTTCGATAGAGGGGTCGAGCGTCAAGACCTGCAGCGCAGTAGCCTCGCCCAGCAGGCCTTGACAAATCGCGTGCCCAAGCCGCTGGCGGACAATCTCCGTCAAATGCCCCGCCTCGCGCGTGGTACGACCGGCGTCTGCAAGCGTTTCAAGGATTGCATCGATGTGGCGGATCGACACTTTTTCACGCAGCAGGTTCTGCAGGACCTTTTGCACATCGCTTGATGACAGGACTGTTGGAATCAGTTCCTCAACCAAACCGGGCTGGCTTTGACGCACGCGCGCAAGGAGTCGGTCAACCTCCGCGCGGGTGAGCAGCGTGGCGGATTCCCGACGCAGCATCTCGGTGAGGTGCGTCATAAAGACCGTGGGGGCGTCCACGAGCGTGTAGCGCGCCAGGGTCGCCGCTTCCCGTTGGTTCTCCTCGATCCACAGCGCTGGCAGGCCATACGTGGGATCTCGCGTTGGTTCTCCGGGCACGGACTTGGTATCGCCGGACGGATGGATTGCGAGCAGCCTGTCCGCGCGCGCCTCTCCTTTGCCCACCATGACGCCATCCAGATGTATCTCGTATCGGTCGGAGGACAAGCGCGCGGAGTCCTTGAAACGCACACGCGGCAGTACAAGGCCGAATTCCTGAGCATGCTGCTTACGGAAGGTAGCAACCCGCTCCATGAAGACACTGCCCGGCTGGTTGACCACGGGCACCCAGTTGCTGCCTAGGTGGACTTCGATCGGCTCGACGTGCAGTTGGGCGTACGGGTCGTCGCCCTTGACGTTCGCGACTCCATCAATTCCTTCAGATGCGCTCTCGCCATCGACATCTGAGGTCGGCTCGCTTTCAGAGGCCTTCAGACGCGCGCTGCGGTAGAGCATGATCGCGGCAAACAAGAAGCACAGAGACAGCACAAGCGTGGGCACGGCTGGGATGCCTGGCAACAGGATCAGCCCGCCCAATGCCATGGCGACCAGAAGCAAAGTCTTCGGAAACGAGCTCACCTGACGCAGTGCTTCACGGCTCAAATTGACATCCGATGATGAGCGCGTGACGATGATGCCGGTGCCCACCGCGATCACCAGCGCGGGCACCTGGGTGACGATGCCGTCGCCAATGGTCAGCAAGGTATAGGTCTGCAGCGCCTGAGCCCAGGGAAGGCCATGCTGCATCACACCGATCACCAGTCCGCCGATGATGTTGATCAGCAAGATGATGATGCCGGCAATCGCGTCTCCCTTGACGAACTTGCTGGCGCCGTCCATCGCGCCATAGAAGCCAGCTTCCTTCTCGATGTTTTTGCGACGTCGCTGAGCCTCTGCCTGATCGATGAAGCCCATGTTGAGATCCGCATCGATGCTCATCTGCTGACCAGGCATGCTGTCGAGCGTGAACCGCGCCGCAACTTCCGACACGCGCTGTGCACCGCTGGTCACGACCACGTACTGCACCACGATGAGGATCAAGAAGACGATGAGGCCGATGACGTAGTTTCCGCCCACCACAAAGGCACCGATGGCACCGATGACCCGGCCTGCGTCGCCGTCCGAGAGGATCAGTCGAGTGGCAGCAACGTTGAGGGACAGGCGGAACAATGTCGCGATCAGCAACAGCGACGGGAAGGTCGAGAACTCCACGGGCCGCGCCATGTAAAACGTCAGCAGCAACACCAGGAACGCAAATCCAAAATTGCTCAGAATCAGGAAGTCGAGCAGCCCGCTAGGGATGGGCGCGAACAACACGACGAGCACGCCAAGGACGAGCACGACGAGCCCAATATCGCTGTGCTTTCCCAGCACGCGGCCGATGGCGTTCACGACGCGCTCCTCACCGTTGCGTTGACACTGCGTCCTTGGCGCTGCTCGCGCATAGCAAAAACCCAGACGATGATTCGGGCCACTTGCGCGTACAGATCGGGCGGCACCACATGATCTACGGCCAGCTCCTTGTAAAGCCGTCGCGCCAGCGGCGGGTTCTGAACGACAGGAATCTGATGGCGCGCAGCGATCTCGCGCATTGCCGCCGCCATGTGGCCGGCGCCCTTGGCGAGCAGCTGCGGAGACACCATGCGGCCGTGTTCGTACTTGAGCGCCACAGCGATGTGAGTCGGGTTTGTGATCACGACATCTGCATTGCGCGTCTGCCTCAGCGCCATGCTGCGCTTGAAGGTTTCTCGGCGAAGCTCGCGCAAGCGGGCGCGAATGCGAGGATCGCCTTCGCGCTGCTTTGCCTCTTCTTTTCTCTCGCGCTGGCTCATGCGCATCTTCTTGGCGAACTCGCGTCGCGTGTATATCAGGTCCAGCAGCGCGATCAGCCCGAGCACAAGGGCCATCTTCAGCGCCACACTCGACAGATCGTCCAGCAGCGTGCGCAGATAGCCCACGGGGGAAAGAGACGCCAGCGCGTAAAACTGCCCCAAGAGCGCTTTGAGAGCCAAGATAGCCACGAAGCCCAAGAGGAAGAGCTTGATCAGCGCGCGAGCAGCGTCAAACAGCACGCGCATTGAGAACAGCTTTTTCAATCCGTTGACGGGATTGATGCGGTCGAAGTCGATCTTGACGGGGTCGAAAGACATGATTGGCCCGGTCTGCATCATGTTGGCGACGACTGCGGCCAACATCATTGCGGCAAAGAATGGTGCAGACAGCACGACGGCCGCACGCAGGGCGCGCTCAATCAGGGGCCACAGCCCTGCGCCCGAAGGGTCCATGCGCCCCGCCTGAATCAACACAGCTTGATCAAATCGAAACTGCGCTGTGACGGAGCCCAACCCGCGCCATGTCAGATACACAGCAGCTACGGCAAAGACCAGCGCACTGACAACATCAGCGCTCTTCGCCGCCTGCCCACGCTCACGTGCGCGCTGAAGCTTATAAGGCGTTGCCGCCTCGTTGCGATCCAAATCCTGTTCGGCCATCAACGTACTCCCCGCTGTGGCGCCGAGGTGAAGATCTCGTCCCAGCTCGTTGCGATGCTGGCGTACACCCGCGTCATCACACTACCAACACCCGTAAACCAGAGCGACAGCGCCACAAGTCCAACGATGATCTTGACGGGGATGCCCATCGCAAACATGTTCATTTGCGGAAGGTTCCGCCCGATCACCCCCAGCGCGAACTCCACCAGCAGGATGCAGAACACCACGGGAGCGGCGAGAGCAAATCCCAGGCTGAACAACCCTGCCGCCTGCTTGAGCACAGGCGCTACAGCGTGCGCAATCGACCACGGCGCACCGACCGGGAAACGATCCACGCTGTACGCGATGCCGCGCAACAACGCGTGATGTCCATTGACCAGAAAGAACACCACAACCGAGATATAGGCAAAGGCGGTCGTGAGAATCGGCACAGGCCTGCGGGTGACCGGGTCGACGATCTGCGCCATGCTGTATCCAAGCTGAGCGTCGAGTACTTGTCCGGCGACAGAAAAGGCGCCGAAGGCGAGCAAGATGCCCAACCCCAGCACAGCGCCCAGAGCAAGCTCACTCAAGGCGGCCGGCAGGAGTGCGCTCCATTCCAATGGCAGCTTGGTCGGCGCTGTGATGCCAGACGACAGCGCCACGGAAAGGCCCATGACCAGAAGCACCCTCACCGTTGCGGGCAACGGTACGGCATAGAAGACAGGTGTCATGGCGAAGGTCGCCGCCACACGCAGCGCCATCAGCCCGACAAGGATGATCCAAGAGGCATCGGCGCCCCCGGGCAATGTTGCGATGTTCACGGCCGCCGCGGTGTTCAGAACAGAGCGGGAATTCCGCTCCACAGCTGCACAGTGAATTGGGTCAGCTTGCGCAGCATCCACGGGCCCGCCACGATCATCACCGCGGCTGCCGTGAAAAGCTTCGGCACGAATGTCAGCGACATTTCCTGCACTTGCGTAACCACCTGGACCACGCTGATTAGGACGCCGACGAGCATTGTTAAGCCGAGCAGCGGCACGCATATGAGCAGGCCGGTCCAAAACAGGTCCGACATCATCTTCAACGCTAAATCCGCATGCATCTCAGTCTCTCCGCTGGACCGCAATCGCTTGATCGCAGCCTTGTTCCGGCGTGGCCTCGCCCGAAACACTCCTGAATTTTTGCTACATGAAACTTGGGAGGGCTGCTGTTTTGCAGAGATCTTGCCGATCAAAAGCGTGATGGCTTGTCAACTATCCGGCGAAACCCGCGTTTGACGCGAAAAGCTTCGTAGTCCTTCTCCTACGCGAAGGATACACCTTCGGCTTACAAGGAAGAACAAATGTTTCCAGGCTATTTCTCGACTGTGCACTTAAGTAAAAGATGCACATCAGTTATTGAGCACTATTTAATTAATTCTTATCACGACAGTCCGTACGATCACGAAAAAAAGAACGCGTCACTGTCGCAGCGCCGCGACATTTCGGCGTGTGGGGATTTCGCGAAGTTCGCATCGTGGACCTGATTTCAACGTCGTGCAAGGACGTCAGCGTAAGGCTGCCGATTCGTACGGGGTCGGCTAATGCAACTAATCCTTTAGACGAGATCAGGCAATCGCTAAACAAACTCACGAATTGCTGGATATGCCGTCCCTGCGCAACCTGTGGCGGCGGATTGAGGCAGTGCTGGGCCTGGCTGAAGCAGTAAGAAGATTCGGGAATCGCCTTCCTTCATGGCCACATAGCGCCGGCCGCACGGGAAGCGCCATGGTCCAAGCGCCAGCCGAGCTAGAAACTCAGGGCTCACATGTCTGCACTCCCATGCACTGTTCTGCTCAGCTCACTTGTACCTCCGATGCGCGCAAACATAATAGGTGGTACCTCGGTACAGCTGGGCCGGCGTTTAACAGCGTGCGACTACCCAGACGATGAGCCAGCCCACGAAGCACCGGGCGCACACATCGATCGCGATGGCCAAGTACAACCAGCCCCGCCACGTGGACACTCAGGTTAAGTCCCTGTCCCACAGCTGGTTTTTGGCGCTGCGCTCAGAACTGCCGGTTGACCCGATCCAGCGGGCATGGTGCTCTCGCCCCTCCGATCGTGGTCTTCACCCTCTTGTCACGCATCACGCCTAGCAGCACACCAAGCGCCGCATCGGCCGCTCGACCGTACGCCACACCACCGCAGTGCTCTCGCTTTCCAGCTGCATGCACGCCTTGCCGGTCTCGCATGCAACGGCTCGTCACATGCAGAGGGTCCGTCGGCCACCGGTGCCGGACGAAGAGCCGAAGTGCCCTGCGCATGGTCAGCGGATGACGTGATTCCAGGCGAACAGAAAGATCAATGCGCGATCGCTGAAAAGAGCAGATTCTCCGGAATGAACCAGGGCCCCGTCGGCAGGCCTGCTGAACAGATTGGCAATGACGCCTCCGACAAGGGATCCAGCGATCCCCAGCGTCCCGATCGTCAAATTTTGCCAATGTGCTCAGAGCCCGGCATGAAGAGCCGTGCGATCGCGGCGACGTTGATTCCGACAACGAGCATCCAGAGGTAGTGGCGCATACTTCTTCCCGTGCATATTGGTGGGCCGCCGTCTTCATTGAGCCCAGACTGCCTGGATCACCGAAGACATCGCCACGATCAGCGGATCGCTCGCACGCTCAGCCGAAGTGACAAAGAACAACTGCGCGTCGATCCTGGCCGCGCTCCAGACCATCCAGTCTTCCCGCTCGGCTCCCAGCACGGCAACCTCCTCCCGCAAGAGCGCGCAGCCGCTGCCTGAGCGAACAAAATCATCCAGTCCGCTGGTGTCCTCGCTTCGCAGGACCACATTGGGATCGAGCCCCTGCTGCTCGAACAAGGAGCGCAGCATCTGATGGACATGTGATTCGATCGCGCCGTCGATCCATGGAAGGCTCGCCAGAAAGCGCCAGCCCCAGCTGTGCATCTCGGGCTTCAGCCGATTGGGAATCGCCACGCGATAGCTGAGCGATCGCAGAGGATGCCACTGCACGTCGCGTGGCGGATTCGGTGCCACGATGAGTGCGCAGGACAATCCACCGCCCCGCACCTGATCCAGAAGGTGCAGCAAAGGCAGGCTGCGCGTACGAAGCTCTACCAGAGGCAGCCCCTGCTGCATGCCTCCCAGCAACGCGCCGAGCCGAAGAAACTCGGGCGTCTCGCCCGGCACCCCCAACTCGATGCTCCCTGAGAGTTCACCCTTCAGGCGCTGCGCCGTTGCTTGCATCTCGGCCGAGGACTGCAGCAGGGCCTCCGCACAGGGAAGCAGGCGCTCCCCCGCCCGGGTCAGGCTCAGCCGGCCGCCGGCGCGAACGAACAGGGCGATGCCGAGGTCCTGTTCCAGCCCTTTGATCTGCGCCGTCACGGCCGGCTGGGTGACGTGGAGTGCATCAGCGGCCTTGGTCACGTTGCCCAGCCGGGCCACAGAGACGAATGCACGGATCTGGTAGAGCTCCATGGTTCACGAACAAGCGCGTCAGGCTGCGAAAAGACGCACTTGGGAGGGCTCCAACCCGAGACTCACCGCGCATCCGGCGGGGAACTTGGAAAGACCCGCGTAGTGCGGTTGATCCACTTCGACGGCCTGGTTTCCGACCCGCACGCGATAGCGGGAAAACTCCCCGAGGAACTCGCTCGCTTCCACCGTTCCCGGCATCCATACGAAGCGCGCATCGCGCGCCGCGTCGACGACATCCACTCGCAGCGAATGCGGCCTGAACGTTGCCAGTACGCGGTCAGAGGCCGGAGCGTCCGACGGGAGCTGGAACGGCAGCCCTCCCACGCCGTCGATGTCGAGCGTCACGGTGTTGCCCTGGCGACTGCTGACGCGGCCGGCGAGGCAGTTCATCGTCCCCACGAAATTCGCCACGAACGGGTTGACGGGATAGTCGTAGAGCATCGCGGGACTGCCTACTTGCTGCAGCACGCCGCGATCCAGGATTGCCATGCGGTCTGCCGTCGTCATGGCCTCTTCCTGGTCATGGGTGACGAAAATGGTGGTAATGCCGAGCCGCCTCTGCAACGCCAGGAGCTCCTGGCGCATCTGTACGCGCAGCGACTTGTCCAGATTGGAGAGCGGCTCGTCCAGCAAGAGCACCTGTGGCTCGATGACGATGGTGCGCGCCAGCGCAACACGCTGCTGCTGGCCGCCGGAGAGCTGGCTCGGCTTGCGCTTGGCATAGCGCAGCAAGTCCACGGTCTCGAGCGCGGCCGCCACCTTGCGCTTGATTTCCGACCGTCCGACCCGGCGTTCCACCAGTCCGAATGCAACGTTGTCCCACACGTTCAGATGGGGCCACAGCGCATAGCTCTGGAACACCATGCCGATGTTGCGTTTCCATGGGGGCATGCCGCTGACGTCCTTGCCATCCACGAGAAGCTCGCCGTGCTGATGCTGGTTGAAGCCGGCGATGAGCCGCAGCAAAGTGGATTTTCCGGACCCCGAAGGTCCCAACAGCGCAAAGAACTCGCCAGGCTCGATGAGCAGGTTGACGTCCCGCAGGACTTCCGTCGCTCCGTACGCGAGCCGGAGATTGCGGCACTCGACACTTACTTTTTTCATGATGTCTCCTCAGATCTTCGCGGGAACCGCCCCGAACGGCAGCGGTGCTTCCTCTTCCACAGGTCGCGCGACGAACCGGCTGCTGGTTCGCTCGACGACAACGTGCGATATGTAGGTACCCAGCGCAACAACGACGATGGCCAGCACGCCCAGGGCCGCCCCGGGGCCGCGGCCCGCGACACTCTGCATGTACAGGTAGATGCCATAGCTCATCGGCGCCTGCGACTGGCTGGTGGTCAGCATGATGGTGGCCGACAGCTCGACGGCAGCCGTGATGAAACTGGTGACGAAGCCCGCCAGAATCCCTCCCGCCATCAACGGCACCACGACGCGCCGGATGGTTCGTGCCTTGGTCGCCCCCACGCTTTCGGCAGCCTCCTCGAGCGAGACGTGAATCTGCTGCAATGCCGCCACGCACGACCGCAGCGCATACGGCAGGCGTCGCACGGCGTAAGCCAGCATGATCATGACCCAGGTGCTGGTGAGAAGCACCTCCGTACCAGGGACCAACACACCCTTGAAAAAGCGCAGATAGCCGATGGCAAGGACCAGGCCGGGGACAGCCAGCGACGCCGTTGCTATCACGTCCAGCCAATGGCGTACCGGCAGCCGCGTGCGCAGCAGCAGGTAGGCGATGGTCGTGCCGAGCACCACGTCGAGGCCGGCGGCGAGCCCGCAGTACAGCATTGTGTTGCCAATCATGCTGCCGGCATCCTGGAATACCGTCGCGTAGTGCGCGAGGGTGTAGGCGTCCGGCAAGGGAGAGAAGCTCCACACGTTCCCGAACGATAGCAGCAGCACGCCGATGTGGGGCGACAGAACCAGCAGCATGACCAGCCCGATCCACCCATAGGCCAGAAGCGATCCGGCGGGCGACAGCACGCGCCGCTGAATGGCCCCGCCACCCTTCTGGATCGTCGAGAAGTCCTTGCCCTTGAGCATCCGTGCAGACAGCGACATGGCGGCGATGGAAAACGCGATCATGATCACGCTGGTCACGTAGCCTAGCGGATCTTCCAGCCCCACCTGGGTGATGCGCAGGTAGGCCTGCGGGGCGAGCATGTTGGTCGTGCCCAGCACCAACGGTGTGCCCAGGTCGTCGAAGACCTTGACGAACACCAGCGACGCCCCCGCCACGAACCCCGGCAGCGCCAGCGGGAAAATAACGCGCCAGAAGAGACGCCAGCCGCGGCAGCCGAGGTTCATTGCAGCCTCCTCCATCGCCCCGTCTATGTTGCGCAGCGCGAGCGTGAGGTTCATCAGCACGAAGGGAAAGTAGTGGATGGACTCGACGAAGATCACGCCGCTCAGCCCATCCATCAGAGGAATCGAGAACCCGAGGTACTCGTTGAGCAGCAGGTTGATGCTGCCCGAGCGCCCGAAGATCAGTTGCAGCGCCACCGCACCGACGAAGGGCGGCATGATCAGCGGGAGGACGCCGAGCGTCTGGATCAGGGCGGCGCCGCGGAACTGGAAGCGAACCGTGAAATAGGCCAGCGGCACCGCGATCAGCGAGGCGAACACGGTCGACATCACCGCCACATAGAGGCTGTTGAAGAACGCCTCCTGCATCAGCGGCTGGGAAAAGAATGCGACGAAGTGCCCGATCGTCGGACTTCCGTCTGCATTCACGAACGCGGTGTAGAACACCCATGCCACGGGCATGACGAGGAACAGCAACAGGAAGACGGCAACCAGACCTGCGGCGCACCACGCGCCTGACCGCACATCCGATGGAAAAAGACCGAGCATGAAGATCTCCATGGCAGCCCGGCATTGCCGCGCTGCACGACATTGTGGTTACTTGAGGAGGGCCTCGGCCTGCTCGGCCAGGCTCCGCGCCTGGTTGTAGTTTTCCAGCGCCTTGCCGCTCCAGTCGCCCTCGAGGCCGGTGATCCGTTTGTTCGCCTCGGCATCCTTCTTGTTGGCCGCAAACATCGTCAAGAAGGCCTTGTCGGCAACCATCGACGCACTCACCAACGGCGTGAACGCGAGGCTGCGAGCCCTTTTGATCAGCGCGGCCGCCTCCGCATGAGGTTTGCGGGCCAGCGCCGCCTCGGCCCCATGAATGGCCTTGGTCGCGGCCTTCAGCTCCTTGTGCCGAAAGGTGATGGTCTGGTCGAAGAGAGACGAGACGACGTTGTAGCGCGTGGCGGAGAGATCCGCGTCGAATTTGACCTTGGTGCGCCTGGCAACCTCATAGGCGTTCGGAAAGCCGGCTGGCATTTTCAGTTGCTCGGGTGGCAACACCGGAAGACGGGAGATCTGCGGAGCAACGAGCAGTTGTTGCCCTTCCTTCGACAGCGAGAACGCAATGAACTTCCTGGCTTCCTCGGCGTTTTTGGCACCGGCGATCAATGCAATGTTGGCTGGCACCATGGCCGTGACGCTCGGGTAGGCGAACTCCACCGGAAAGCCCGAGTACTTGCCTGCGAGGCCGAAGAAATCGATCACCATGCCGATGCCGAACTGCCCGTTGTTGACACCGTCGGGAACGCCGAAACTGCGCTCCGTGATGGCCGCGCTGTTGCCCGTGATCTGAAGCAGTTCCGACCATCCCTTGTCCCACCCCTCTCCCTGAAGAATTGTCTCTACGGTCAGGTGAGTCGTGCCGGAACGCGAGGGCGAGCTCAGCGCCACGTGGCTGAAATAGATTGGTTTGGTGAGGTCGCTCCATTCCGCGGGCGCAGGAAGCTTGTTGGCCGACAGGTACCGCGTGTTCCACATCAGTCCGTACCCGCCGAGCGCCTGGCCGAGGTACATCCCCGAGGCCTCGTTGAGGGGGTAGCTGCCCACGGTCTTGGGGACGGACGGATTCGCAAGCGCCGCAATGGGCTCCAGCAGTTTCCCGTTGACCAGGACCTCGAAGGCATCGGGTGCCGAAGCCCAGAAGACGTCGGGGCGTTGTCCTGCCGGCATTTCGCGGACATAGGCGACGCCTGCCGTGGTGCTCTTGTTCAGGATTTCAAGCTTGACCGAGGGGTTGGCTTTCTCGAACGCCGTCTTGTACGCTTGTGTCAGCTCCTTGGGAAACGATGTCACGACCGACACGGTGCCGGCGTGCAGCGCTGCGCAACCAGCAAGGGCGGCCAGCGTCAGCAAGGGCCGAAAGTCAATGCGCATGAAAGTCTCCGTTGTCTTGGTGATAGTGGGCCCGAGCTTATGGCCGAGGCGGAACGCATTCCAATCACAGTTTTTGATTCGAGGCATTGCCGGGAGCCTCACTCGGGTTTGCCCGTGCAAGTTGCTGCGACAGGTCGCCACCATCTGGCCCTTTGCCATCATTGCCTTGCATACTCCCCTCTTTCCCGGTTCACCATCGACTCTCGAAGCCGCACCGCCCTTCACTCGCCGTCGGACCACTCTTTCATGCCAAATGACATCTTCATGAAGAAGGTACGCGTGGAATGTCGTCACATTCACTTCTCTCATGGCCCGGCAAAGACACTGACCGACGTCAGCCTCGACATCGCACCGGGTGAATTCTTTGCCTTGCTGGGGCCGTCGGGCTCGGGAAAATCCACGCTGATGCGGGTCATCGCCGGGCTCGAGGCGCCTGACCTGGGCCGCGTGCTTCTGGACGGCCGCGACGTGTCCGAGGAGCCCGCCTGGGCCCGGCAGGTCGCCATGGTGTTCCAGAATCACGCCCTCTGGCCTCATATGTCAGTGGCAGAGAACATCGCCTTCGGCCTGATCGAACGCCGGGTCGAAGCACCCATCGTTCGCATCGCGGTCTCCCGGTGGCTGAGTGCCATCGGCCTGCAAGGCCAAGGAGATCGTGAACCGAACCAGCTTTCGGGGGGGCAGCAGCAACGTGTCGCCTGGGCACGGGCCCTTGCCGCCGAGCCCCGACTGCTGTTGTTGGACGAACCGTTCTCCAACGTGGACAAGACGCTGAGACTGGGACTGCGGCAACAGCTGCGCACATTGCAGCAACACCTTGGCATCACGACCGTGCTCGTCACGCACGATCAGGACGAGGCACTCGGCTCGGCAGATCGAATTGCCGTGCTGGACAACGGCGCCGTCCAGCAGGTCGGCAGCCCCACCAGCCTGTACGACTACCCGGCCAACACGACCGTTGCCCGTGCCGTTGGTCAATGGAACCTGCTCATCGGCTCGGTGCGCTCGCGGCAAGGTGGCGTGCTGCTGCTCGACGTTGAAGGTGTCGGCGAACTGCGCGTGCCGCTGCGATCGGACACACCCGCCACCTCGCGGCTCTCCATCGGCTTCCGCCCGCATGCCGTGAAAGTCGGCCATCAGGACGACGTGCACGACGCCCGCTACACATGGCTCGCAGGCACGGTGGAGAACGTCGAATTCCTGGGCAGGGCCATCCGCTACCGGGTGCGAATAGGCGATCACGCCGTGCTGGTGGACGAGCCGCATCATCGCGGCGCATCGCGCCAGGCTGTCGGTACCGACATCACGCTCGGAATCGAATTGGCTCGGTGCCGGCAATTCGCGGCCTAGCTTTTCGTCTCGGATTCGCGCCCCCAATGCGTCTTTGATCTCGACCCGAGCGCACCGAGCGCGATGGCCTTATGGCCGTCATCAGAAGACGTGATTGGAAGGATGCCACCTGCTCTGCTATTTTTGCGTCGCCTGCCGCCCCAACCACGGTTGACGAGGGCTATCACACCGGTCGCGCACCGTGAACCCGATCGTCCTGCCCATGCCGGACGCCCGATCCGCGGTCGCTCCGCACAACGAACGGAGATACTCAATGCGCATCATCACCCGCAAGCTTTGCTGGCTATCCCTTGTCGCCTTCTTGTTCACCGGCTGCACGACGCAAATGCCGCCGCCGGCCGGCGTGCCGCGGGTCTACGAGAAGACCGTCGCCTCGCCGGTCAAGGACGAAACCTACCTCGATCCAGCGCAGATAGACACCACGCGCTTCCTGGCACCACCTCCCGATGAAACGTTCACTCGACGCGAAATTGAGCAGATGCTCGTGCTGCAGCAGCTGCGCACGCCGGCGCAGGCGGAACGATCCATCGCCGACCTAGAACAAAGTATTTTTCGTTTTTCCGATGTGATGGGCGAGCGGTTCAGGAAGGAAGACCTGCCGCGGACCGCCCAGCTGTTCGAGACCCTGTACAGAACCGAAAGCAGTCTCAACAAGCAGGGAAAGGAAAAATGGCAGCGCACGCGGCCTCCGCTGTTCGATCAGCGCATTCAACCGGTGGCACGGTATTCTTCCAGCGGCTCCTACCCGAGTGGTCACTCGACCTTTGCCTACCTCGCCGGGATCGTGCTGGCCGACATGGTTCCGGAAAAGCGTACGCGAATCTTTGAGCGTGCCAGCGAGTTCGGCGAAAACCGCGTCCTCGGTGGCGTTCACTACCCTAGCGATACCGAAGCGGGTCGTCGCCTGGCGACGATGATCGCCGTCCTGATTCAGCAGAATCCCGCGTATCAACGCGATTTCGCCGCCGCCCGAAAGGAACTGCGCGCGTTGCTCGACCTGGAGAGATGATCGTTGAGCGCGGCCAGGCAGGCTCCGGGGTCGACGCGTCATCTATCGCCATCCGGCAGGAACTTGAAGTACTCGCGCATCGGCCTTCGCTCTGGCAAAACGTAAATCACACCATGCGCATTGCCAAACAGCGGCTTCACATGCGTGTCGTAGAAAAGCGCTGGAACATTGATGCATCCATAGGAGATACGGTGATCTTCTGCGTTCGTCGATGCAAGTCGCTCCAATCGCCGCTCGGCCTTGTTGCTTGTCCGCACTCGATGCATGGACACTGCTGCGTCGTAGTCGACCCAAACGACGTCTTCGCCCTGCAAGTTGACTCCGGGTTCCGAGACGAAACGCCCGGCCGGCGTGGTGCGCTCTTCAGGCCGTATTTCGGACATCTTTCGCTCCCCGATCCCCGGCACCGATTCATCGCCATGCGCGAGTCCCAGCAACACCGGCGAAGCGCCTCGCAGACCTCCCTCAACGCCATAGATGAAAACGCGTGCCCTCTTCTTATCAACAATCGCAAAAGGAAGACCCTGGCTATCGCGTGCATCGATTGCCGCTCGAGCCAGCCGCCGAACCTCGACCGGCACCGCAACGCCTCCAGCGGGCTCCGCAGCATCGGCTATTTGACCGAAGCTCGCAGCACAAGCCAGGACGAAGGACAGGAGCAGCGAATTTTTCATAGGCAGCCGGAACCGTCTGGCGAGAACGCTAGGTCGACTGGATGAGTCAGCAACGAAAAGAGAAAAATGCGCAGCCGCCCATGCGGACGTGGCGACCGCGTTTGAGGACTGCAGGTGATCAGCCTCGATCGGCGCGAGCGCGGCGTACACGCGGTGCGGGTGCGGGCTCAGGGGCCGGCGCTGCCGTCACGACACGAGCCGGTGCGGCTGCCGGGGCAACCGCGCGAACAGGTTGTTGCGCGCGTGCGGCAGGTGTTCCGGATTGCAGCGTCGTACCGGTTTCGCCCATGGGACCGCCAGTCTGATTTTGTTGTCCAGCTGGCAACTGTACGTTGCCAGAAATAGGAGGCATATCTGTCTTTGCCGCTGGTGCCACCCCTTGCGCCATCGTAGGAGCAATTGCGAAGGCCATGGCGGTGGCAACCAGGATGCGATACATAGCGTGTCGAGTCTTCATTGTTAGATCTCCTTGGGCTTCATTTCGACAGGCAATCCTCGCGGGACAATTCCCAACGAGAGCGCAGTCTGAGATCAAGAACGCCAAGGACTGTGCGGGGACATACAGAACGCAGTTGGCGACTCAGGTGGATCGTGAGATTTGACACGCTTCGTGCCGCAAAGTACCAGGACCCATTCGCCTCGCTCGCTCCGAGCATGCTGCGCCTGTTCCAGAACCTGCAGGCGCACCGCGACTTGGCTTGCCTATTCATCAGCATGACCTCGCGGCCGTCGAGCAGATCGGCGGCCGCGTGATCGTGATGGAGCACAGCCGCATCGTGGAGCAAAGCGCGCGCGACGCGGTGTTCGATGCACGCTCATGCCAGTTTCTCTGCAAGGGATCACTTCGACGGTATCTGTATACCCAGTCGCACTCACTGTTTTGCTCCTATCTTTAAAGATAGGCGATAGACCGTGTCTTGTCATTCATGGGGCCAGCTCATGTACACAATCAGCGTATTGATGCAGCGCGATTCCTTACTGCGCACAGATTCACGATCAAGGCGTTCTGCAAATCATCGGCAGCTTGAGCCCCTGCTTCTTCGCGGTGGCGACCGCGATGTCGTAGCCCGCGTCGGCGTGGCGCATCACGCCGGTGGCCGGGTCGTTGAACAGCACGCGCTCGATGCGCTTGGCGGCCGCGTCGGAGCCGTCGCACACAATCACCACGCCCGAGTGCTGCGAGTAGCCCATGCCCACGCCGCCGCCATGAAGCTCGACCGCCGTACGGCTATGGAGCCTCAGCAGCGCCCGAGACGAGTTCTTGCTGGCAGCTACCGCGCAGAAGGCGAAAGCCCCGGTGCGCTTGTGGAAAATGACGTCGTCTCGGAAACAGGTCTCTGCCCATGACGTCCCCATCCTTGCTCCCGGCCACCCGACGGCAGCGTCGCCTCCTGGCGGACGCAGCCAGCCATGCGCCGATATCGGTGCTCGCGATGCTGACCCTGCCGACCCTGCTGTGGTGGCTGCATAGGCATTACAGCGGCGCGCCGCTCATGGATGCGTGGGTTCCCCTGATGTGGTTGCTGGCGGGCGCGATGCTGCTCGTGCTGCACCACCTGCGCGTCGATCCGCCCGGCACCGACAAGGCCGATCGGCGTTGGCGCGCCGGGCTGATGCTGCTGGCCGTGCTGGTTGGACTGGGCTGGGCGGCACCGGTGCCCATCACGTTGCACGAGCGCCTACCGCTGTTCCATCTGGTGCTGTACGCGTCGCTGTGCGCGGTCACCTCTTCGGGCGCGATGTACCTGAGCTTGCTGCCCGCCATGTTTCTGTGCTTTTCCGGCAGCGTGATGGCCGTGGCCCTGGCCGGTGCCTATTGGATCTTTCCGCAAGACTGGCCGTTTATGGTCGCCGCGCTCCTGCTGTTCTTGGGCGTCACCGTGCGACATGCGCGGCAGAATCGACGTTTCATCGAGCGGCAGCTCGCGCTGGAAGAGGGCTACCGGGAGATGAGCGAAAGGGCCGCTCAGGCCTTGCTGGAAAAGAACCACTTCCTCAATGCCGCCAGCCACGACCTCCGCCAGCCGGTCCACGCGATGCGCATGGCCGTGGAAGCCGGCCTGCAGCTACACGGCCAGGACGCTCGTCTGGTCCCTCTGCTCGAGCACCTGGAGCAATGCGGACAGAGCATCCATTTCATGCTCGAGTCGCTGCTCGATCTGGCCCGCGCGGAATCCGGCCACCACACGGCGCAGCCACAGACACTGTCCGTCGACGCGCTGATGGCCGATGTCCCGGTGCTGTTCTCGGCACCGGCTCGCGCGAACGGGCTCGCTCTGCGCCTGCGCGCGCCGCGCCGTGAAACGCTCCATGTGCGCACCGATCCGGCGCTGCTGCGCCAGGCACTCTTCAACCTGGTGCAGAACGCCATCCGCTACACGCCCCGGGGCGGTGTACTGGTCGCCGCGCGCAGAAGAGGGACGGCGCTGCAACTGCAGGTGTGGGACACGGGCGTCGGCATCGCCGCCCCGGAGCAGGCTAGCCTCTTTGCGCCGTTCGAACGCGGGCCCGCCACCGCAGCGCCCGGCCAGGGCGCTGCCCACGGGCTGGGGCTGGCCGTGGTGGCGCGCAGCGCCATGCTGATAGGGGCCGTGTATGGCGTGCGCTCGAGGCCCGGCCGCGGCTCATGCTTCTGGCTGCAGCTACCGTTGGCGGAGGCGCCTGCCGCGCCGGCACGACCACCTCAGCGTGCCCCGGCCGAAGCGCGCCACCTGCCCGGGCACTGCCTGATCGTCGACGACGAACCCCACGTCGTGCGTGCCTGGCGCATGCTGTTCGAGGCATGGGGAACGACCGCGCGGTTCGCCGACGGCGTCGACATGGCGCACCGCCACCTGGACGAGGGCTTCAGGCCGCAGGCACTGGTCTGCGACCTGCGTCTGCGCGGCGGCGACAACGGCTGGCAACTGCTGCAGTCTCTCGCAGCCCGTTGCCCCGACGCGGGTTGCCTGCTCATCAGTGCCGATCTGTCGGCGCCGGAGATCGGCGAGGCCGACGACTTCGGCTGCCTCGTGCTGCACAAGCCGGTGGAGCCCGACGCGTTGCACCGCGCGTTGCGGGCGTGGATGCACGCCTAGGGCACGGCCACATTCATTTCGCCGCAACCTCACCCCGCTGTGCGTGCAATATGCCGCACCGCTTCGTCTCCAACTTCGAGCGCATGTACTTTGGTACATGGCGCGATCCACTGCCATTGGCTAACTTGCAGATCCGTTCGCCGGACGCCTGCCGTCCGGACAACACACCGATCCCGGACAGCATTGAAGTGGAGGAATCATGTCCCAGCCCCAACGATACAAGCACCTTGTCACTCTCCTGGCCACTGCGGCGCTCGCGGCCTGCGGCGGTGGGGGCGGGGG
>NZ_JBGLYU010000152.1:0-200 GCF_047304235.1 Variovorax sp. Varisp36 | reverse complement strand
GGCCTGAGCACGACCAACAGCAACGTCGCCAGCTTGTCGACCTCGACTTCGACGGGCCTGAGCACTGCAACAAGCGGTATCACCAGTCTGTCGAGCGGCCTGAGCACGACGAACAGCAACGTTGCCAGCTTGTCGACCTCGACTTCGACGGGCCTGAGCACTGCAACAAGCGGCATCAGCAGCCTGTCCACTGGCTTGAG
>NZ_JBGLYU010000151.1:0-204 GCF_047304235.1 Variovorax sp. Varisp36 | reverse complement strand
GCGCGAGGGCTGGTGCGGCCCGCAGCCGAAGGCGAGGACACGGCCTGGCGCGCCTTGACGGCGCCCCGGCGCGCGCTACGGTCGCGGACAAGGTGATGAGAGAAGGAAAGATGGCTGGACAGGCAACGGCCGCCTTCGTCGCCGACACCACGCAAGCGAAGCGCGCAGGCCCGGATCAGCGAACCGGGCCGAAGGCGTCAGCCG
>NZ_JBGLYU010000150.1:0-208 GCF_047304235.1 Variovorax sp. Varisp36 | reverse complement strand
CGCCGACGGGGTACCTTGCTCCGCGAATGTCCCCCGGCCTGCGGCCTCCTCCTTTATTTCGCTGCGCAAGGCACCCCGCCGTCGTGATCGTTCAGAGCACTGGTTGATCGGCCGCAAACCAGCCGCGTGCCCTGTGCACAGGGCACCGGGTGCTCCCCGCAGCGAAATAAAGGAGGAGCCGAAGGCGGGGGACATTCGCGGAGGGGAG
>NZ_JBGLYU010000149.1:0-212 GCF_047304235.1 Variovorax sp. Varisp36 | reverse complement strand
CACCGCCAGAACGATGGCGAGATGCGGGAGCAGGTTGCGGTCCATTCATGCATCGTATTGCATAGTGCATTCGATTTGGCCTATCTAGTCGATGAGTGGCAATGCTGGGACAGTCACGCCATGCCTTCAAGGCAACCCTTCCACCCTCAAGGAGCCAGCCTCATGTCCATCCCCGTCAGCATCTCTTCGCAAACCCGCCAGACCTGGTTCAT